>NZ_DCJO01000031.1:0-88816 GCF_002320075.1 Intestinimonas sp. UBA1698
CCTACCCGCTGTTCCCCATGGGATGGACATCCCACGGGGGCCCCGTATTTTATCTGCGTCCGGCGAAAATCAATTCCGCCGGGCTGCGCCGCTTGCGCGGCGGCGTGCTTTGCACGCTGGTCATCGGGTCCGCCTCAGCTCAGAAACAGATCCACATCCTCGATTGTCAAGCCAGGCTGAAGCGCCAGGTTGATCCCGTACCCGATGACCTTGACCAGGTCGGCCACCCGCTGATCGATGTCTCTGGGCGTGACCATCAGCCCTTCGCCGGCCCCGGCCAGGGCCTCCGGGTCCAGCCCCTCTTGCCCGGCCTCCGCCAGAATATCGGCGGCCAGCGTCCCGGCGTCCACTACCGTTGGTACTCCCACGGCAATGACGGGGACGCCTAAGGTCTCCCGGTTGAGGGCGGCCCGGTGGTTGCCCACGCCGGAGCCTGGGACAATGCCGGTGTTGGCCAACTGTACGGTGGTGCACACCCGGTCCATGGATCGGGAGGCCAGGGCGTCCACCGCGATGATGCAGCCCGGTCGGATCTTTTCCGCTACCGCCTTTACCAGTTCGCCGCTCTCCACGCCGGTGGTGCCCAGCACTCCGGCGGCCAAGGCCGCTACCGGCCGGAAGGAACCGAAGTGCTCCGGTGCCTGCTCCACCAGATGGCGGGTGACCATGGTGTGGTCGGCCACCCCGGGCCCGATGGCGTCGGGGGTAATGGCCCGGTTGCCCAGCCCCACCACCAGGCATGTGGCCTCCTCGGGCAGCTTGAGCAGCCCATTCAGCTCGGCGGCAATGGCCCGGGCGGCCCGGCCGAAGGCGTCCTCCTCCCGGCGGGCCAGGGCGTCCAGTTGTACCGTCACATAGGAGCCCACCGGCTTGCCCAAAGAGCTGGCGCCCTGCTCGTCCAGGATATCCACCGTAGTGACCTGATACCCCTCCCGCAGGCTGTCCCGGGCCCGGACGCCCTCCAGCTTGGTCTCCTTCTCCGCCGACTCGGTCCACAGCTCCTTGGCCTCCAGCGCCAGATCCGTCCGTCTTTTCAGCATTGTTTTTTGCCTCCACACATCAATATCTTGTGCCGTATTCATACTCCATCCGCTATTTTTAGCGGCAACGGCTGTGATATACAAAAAAATGTGAAAAAACCGAAAAAATCAGTTGCATTTTTCCCGCCCGGCTGTTAAAATAAGTATCTGCACGGGCAGAATATACCCCAATAGATCGCATCGGAGGAGGTGTTTGGTTTGCCGAATATTAAGTCTGCCAAGAAGCGCGTGCTGGTCAACGAGACCAAGGCTGCGCGGAACAAGGCTGCCAAGTCTGCGCTGAAGACCCAGATCAAGAAGTTTGAAGCCGTGGTGGCCGAAGGCAACCGCAGCGAGGCCGATAGCGCTTACAAGGCCACTGTCAAAGCCATTGACAAGGCTGCTGCCAAGGGTCTGCTGCACAAGAACAACGCGGCCAACAAGAAGAGCGCCATGACCATCAAGCTCAACAAGCTGGCCTGATTGGAAGAGCCGCTGGAAAACCGTCTGCTTCGGCAGGCGGTTTTTTTGCCGCTCAAAGTACTTTGAATTTCAAAATATCCTTGACAAAAAGGACCTTGCCGTATTATGCTTGGAACGCTTTGATTTTCAAACCAAATGAAAAGGATGACCCAGCATGGAAAACCGCGGCAAGGAACTGAATCTCTTTCTCGTCCGTGTGTTCAACGAAATCCTCCGGACGGAGGAGCGGGACCTGGCGGGCCGGTTTCCGGACCTGTCCCTGCGGGAGCTGCACCTGATTGAGGAGGTCTGCCGGGCGGAGGAGGAGGGCCGGGACAACCGGGCCACCGCCATTGCCGCCGCCCAGCGTGTGACGGCGGGGACGCTGACCACTGCGGTGACGCTGCTGGAGAAGAAGGGCTATCTGGAGCGCCGCCGGGACGAGAAGGACCGACGGGCGGTTCGCATCCTGCCCACAGCCGCGGCCCGGGCGGCCAACGCCGTCCATGCCCGTTTCCACCGGGAGATGGTGGACGGGCTTTTGGCGGTCCTTACGGAGGAGGAGACCGGGGTTCTGGTCCGGGCGCTGGGCCATCTGGCCGGCTTTTTTCAGGAAAAGGACCGGCAAAACAGACCAATAAGGGGGTAACCAGACATGGTTCGCATTTTGACCGACAGCACCAGTGAGCTCTCCGCCGCCCGTCAGGCGGAGCTGGGGGTGGAGGTGGCTCCGCTCACCGTCCACTTTGGGGAGGAGACCTTCCGGGATGGGGTGGACATCACCAACCATGCGTTTTATGACCGCCTGCGGCGTGCGGAGGCCTTGCCGGTCACCGCTCAGGTCAATCCGGAGGAGTTTGTCAACCGCTTCCGGACCCATGTGGAGGCCGGGGACGAGGTGGTGGGGATCTTTTTGTCCTCGCTGCTTTCTGGCACCTTTCAGTCGGCCTCAATTGCCCGTGACATTGTGGACGAGACCCATATTTTTGTGGTGGACTCGGGTGCGGTGACCTTTGGGCTGGGTCTTCTGGTGGAGTATGCTGTAATGCTCCGGGACCAGGGCAGATCGGCCGCCCAGATCGCGGAAGAGGTCCAGGCCATTTCCGGGCGGGTGCGGCTGCTGGCGGTGGTGGACACCCTGAAATACCTGAAGATGGGGGGCCGTATCTCGGGAGCCTCCGCGGTGCTGGGTGGGATGCTGGGTATCACTCCCATCCTCAAGGTGCAGCACGGGGTGGTGGAGGCCGCCGCCAAGGTGCGGGGTCGAAAGGCGGCCTTCCAGTGGATGGATCGGCGGATGGAGCAGGAACGGCCGGACCTGACGCTTCCCGTGGCCTTCGGCCACTCGGACGCCCCGGCGGTTCTGGCCGAGTGCCGGGCGCACTTTGTGGAAAAGCTGGGCCTGACGTCCTGGCTGGAGAGCGACATCGGCAGCGTGGTGGGCACCCACGCCGGGCCCGGCGCGGCGGGCATCGCCTATTTTGTAAAAGAGTAAGAGGAGCGCGTGCGATTCTTCGCACGCGCTCCTCTTTTACTGCTTATGGTTCCGGCTCTCGGCCACCGCCAACTCGTCGCAGCGGTTGTTATAGGGGTTGGCGGCATGTCCCTTGACCCAGTGGAGGTTGACCTTGTGGTAGTCGCACAGGTCCAGCAGCCGGGCCCACAGGTCGGGATTGAGGGCGGGCTTTTTGTCCCCCTTGACCCAGCCTCTGGCCCGCCAGCCCTTGGCCCAGCCCTTTTCCAGGGCGTCGATGACGTACTTCGAGTCGGAGTAGAGCTCCACGGCGCAGGGCTCCTTCAGGGCCTCCAGGGCGGTAATGACGCCGGTGAGCTCCATGCGGTTGTTGGTGGTGTGCGCCTCCCCGCCGGACAGCTCCTTTTGAAAGCCGCCGTACATGAGGATGGCGCCCCAGCCGCCCGGCCCCGGGTTGCCGGAGCAGGCGCCGTCGGTGTAGATGGTGACTGTTTTCATAAGCCTCCTGTCACAGGTCCTTTAGGATCTCCCTGCGCTTCTCCTCATACTCCTCCTGGGTGATAAGGCGCTGGTCGTAGAGGGCCCGCAGCTCGGTGAGCCGGTCCTGGGCGGATACGCCGCCCACGGGAGCGGGCGTCTCACACGTTCCTTCGTCATCCTCCTCGATGTGGATCTCGGGGCCCACATAGCCCTTGCCGAAGGCCTGGTAGAGGTTCATTCCAGTGATGGCCACGGCGAAGAGGGTCCACAGGATGCCGAAGGGTCCGAAGGTGGGAATGACCACAAACACGCCGATTAGGACGAAAATGACCCCTACCACGCCGCCGAACACGCCGCTGGACTTGCTGGGCCGATAGGTGACCCGCTGTTTCCGCTTTCGATCCATATCAGCCCTCCTTCGTCTCCGGGGCGGACGCGCCGGTCTCTTCCTCCTCGTGGTCGGTGCGGGCGATGGAGATCACCTTGACCCCTTCGTCCAGATTCATCAGCTTGACGCCCTGGGCGGAGCGGCTGTAGACGTTGATGTCCTTCACCGCCATGCGGATGATGACGCCGGCGTCGTTGATGACCAGGATATCGTCCTCGTCGCTGACCACCTTGACCCCCACCACAGGTCCGGTCTTTTCGGTGACCTGATAGCCCTTCAGACCGTAGCCGCCCCGCTTCTGGGGTCCGTCGGCGCGGAAATACTCGTCCATGGGGGTGCGCTTGCCGTAGCCGCGCTCGGTGACCATCAGCACCTGGTGATCGTACTTGGCCCGGGCGGCCCCCACCACGTAGTCGCCGTCCCGCAGCCGGATGCCCATGACGCCGCAGGCGTCCCGGCCCATGCACCGCACGTCGCTCTCCAGGAAAGAGATGGTCATGCCGTCGTGGGTGGCGATGAGAAGGGCCTGCTCGCCGTCGGTCTCCCGGACGCAGATGAGCTCGTCCCCCTCCTCCAGGGTGATGCAGCGGATGCCCGCCTTGCGGGCGGTGTTGATGGAGGAGAGCTGGATGCGCTTGACGGTGCCGTTGCGGGTCACCATGGTGAGGTAGCGGTCCTCGGGGAACTGGCGCAGGTGGATCATGGCGGTGACCTTCTCGTCGGACTCCACCGGCAGGACGTTGACGATGTTGGTGCCCTTGGCGGTGCGGCCGGCCTCGGGAATCTGATAGCCCTTTTTCCGGTGGACCCGGCCCTTGTTGGTGAAGAAGAGGATATAGTCGTGGGTGGAGGCGGTGAACACGGTCTCCACCACGTCCTCCTCTTTCAAGGTCTGGGCGGTGATGCCCTTACCGCCCCGGCGCTGGGCCCGGTAGGTGGAGGCGGGCAGCCGCTTGATGTAGCCCGCGGCGGTGAGGGTAAAGACGCACTCCTCCTCCTCGATGAGGTCCTCGATGTCGATCTCGTCCTCCACGTCCTGGATCTCGGTGACGCGCTCGTCGCCGTACTTGTCCCGGATGGCGGTCAGCTCATCCTTGAGGACCTGGCGGATCATGGTCTCGGAGCCCAGCAGCTCCTGATAGTAGGCGATGCGCTCCTCCAGCTCCTTGTACTCGTTTTCCAGCTTCTCCCGGTCCAGACCCTGGAGTGCCTTCAGCCGCATGTCCAGGATGGCCTGGGCCTGGATGTCGTCCAGGCCGAAGCGGTTCATCAAATTTTCCTTGGCGTTGTCGTAGCTGCTGCGGATGATCTTGATGACCTCGTCGATGTTGTCCTGGGCGATGAGCAGGCCCTCCAGCAGGTGGGCCCGCTCCTGGGCCTTCTTGAGGTCGTACTTGGTCCGCCGGACGATGATCTCCTCCTGGAAGGCGATGTATTCGTCCAGAATGTGGCGCAGGGAGAGAATCTTGGGCTGGGACTGGTTGTTGACCAGGGCCAGCATGTTGATGGCGAAGGAGGTCTGGAGCTGAGTCTGGGCAAACAGGCGGTTGAGCACGACCTGGGGATTGGCGTCCCGCTTGAGCTCGATGACGATGCGCATGCCGTTGCGGTCGGTCTCGTCCCGGATGTCGGAGATGCCCTCCAGCCGCTTATCCTCCACCTGATCGGCCATGTTTTTGATAAGCATGCGCTTGTTGACCTGATAGGGGATCTCGGTGACGATGATGCGGATGCGGTCCTTACCGAACTCCTCAAACTCGGTGCGGGCCCGGATGATGACGCGGCCCCGACCGGTTGCATAGGCGGCCCGGATGCCGGAGCGGCCCATGATGATGCCCCGGGTGGGGAAGTCGGGGCCGTGGACGTGCTCCATCAGGTCGGCCAGGGTGGCCTCCGGGTTGTCCAGCACGCAGATGGTGGCGTTGATGACCTCGGTGAGGTTGTGGGGCGGGATGTTGGTGGCCATGCCCACGGCGATGCCGGAGGAGCCGTTGACCAGCAGGTTGGGGAAGCGGGAGGGGAGCACCCGGGGCTCCCTGCGGGACTCATCGAAGTTGGGGTCCCAGTCCACGGTCTCCTTGTCGATGTCCCGGAGCATCTCCTGGGAGATCTTGTCCAGGCGGGCCTCGGTGTAACGGTAGGCGGCGGGGGGATCGCCATCCACGGAGCCGAAGTTGCCGTGGCCGTCCACCAGGGGGTAGCGCATGGAGAAGTCCTGGGCCAGACGGACCAGGGCGTCGTAGACGGACTGGTCGCCGTGGGGGTGGTAGCGGCCCAGCACGTCGCCCACGCAGGTGGCGGACTTTTTGAAGGGCCGGTCGTGGGTCAGGTTGTCCTCGTACATGGCGTATAGGATGCGCCGGTGGACGGGCTTGAGGCCGTCGCGGACGTCGGGCAGGGCCCGGCCCACGATGACGCTCATGGCGTATTCGATATAGGATTTCTCCATCTCGGGCACCAGGGGAGAGGTGACGATGACCTGGTCCGGGTAACGGATTTCCTCGGGATCGTACTGTGGTTTCTTACTCATTCAAAAACAGCCTTTCTTCTTCCAAAAAGCATTTCGCTTGTCACGGTCTGTCAGCCCGCCGTCTGGATCATCCGGATGTTCTCCGCCGTCAGCGGGCAATAGGGAAGGGCCAGCTCTTCGCCCTCTCCCAAATAGGGGTCCAGCCAGGCGTGGTACTCGGCGGCGTCCACCGGCTCGACCTTGTCCCATTCCGCCGCCAGATCCCCGTAGATATAGTAGACAAAGCCCGTTCCGCTCCGGTCCACCTGGTCGGGATAGCCCTCGATCCCCAGGGCCCTGTCCCAGGCATCCACCGCGCCCACCTGCTGGTAGCCGTCGGTCTCGGGCAGATACTGGTAGAGGAAATAGGGCCAGAAATCTCCGCCCTTGCCCTGGTTGTGGGACCAGCCCGCCATAACGGCGCCGTTTTCATAAAAGGTGAGCAGGGGAAATTCCTCCAACTGCGTCCGCAGCTCTCCCGACGCCTCGTCCCAATCGAACACGAAGCCTCGCTCCCCGGCCACTATAGTGGTGGTGTAGAGGAGGATCAGTTCTTCTCTTCCATCTCCGTCCACATCCCAGACGGCAAACTGGTTTTGCGCCATTCTCTCTCTATCCTCAATACTGCCAATATAGCCGTTGGAATAGTCGGTCCCGTCGGGCAGAATATTGTGATCCAGCAGTTCCATCAGAGCGGCGCCATAGGCTGCCCGTGCGGGGGCGTTCTCCTCGGTCAGCAGGGAGGTCTGCGGCGGTTCCGGCGTGGGCGACGGCTCCAGCGCGCCGGAAGGGCTGGACGCGGGAGTCTGTACGGCGGCGGTAGGGGACTGCTCCGGCGTCTCTGCGGCCGGGTTGCTCCCGCAGGCGGCCAGCGTGAGGCAGAAAAGGATACAGAGGACTACATATCTTGCTTTTTTCATGCTGTGACGGATACTCCTTTCTCAATAATCCAAGTTTACGGCATACTTGGCGTTTTTCTCGATAAATTCCTTCCGGGGCTCCACCTTTTCCCCCATGAGGATGGTGAAGGTCTCGTCGGCCTTGACGGCGTCGTCCAGCTCGATGCGCTTGAGGGTGCGCTTTTCCGGGTCCATGGTGGTCTCCCACAGCTCGTGGGGGTCCATCTCGCCCAGGCCCTTATAGCGGTTGATGTCCACCTTGGCGTTGGGGTTGTCGCCCCGCAGCTCGGCGGAGATCCGATCCCGCTCCTCGTCGGAGAAGGCCACCCGGGTGGCCTTGCCCCGGGTCAGCTTGTAGAGGGGGGGCACGGCGGCGTAGACGTAGCCCTGCTCGATGAGGGGCCGCATGAAGCGGAAGAAGAAGGTGAGCAGCAGGGTACGGATGTGGGCGCCGTCCACATCGGCATCGGCCATGATGATGACCTTGTGGTAGCGCAGCTTGCTCGGGTCGAACTCGTCCCCGATGCCGGCGCCCAGGGCGGTGATGACGGGCTGGAGCTTGTCGTTGCCGTAGACTTTGTCGGCCCGGGCCTTCTCCACGTTGAGCATCTTGCCCCACAGGGGGAGGATGGCCTGGAAGCGGGAGTCCCGGCCCTGGGTGGCGGAGCCGCCGGCGGAATCGCCCTCGACGATGTAGAGTTCGGTGAGCTCCGGGTTGACCTCATTGCAGTCCCGCAGCTTGTCTGGCATGGCGGCGCCGCCCAGGGCGGTCTTACGCCGGATGGACTCCCGGGCCTTGCGGGCGGCCTCCCGGGCCCGAGAGGCGGTGAGGGCCTTGTCCAGGATGGCCTTGCCCACGGCGGGGTTCTCCTCCAAAAACTCCTCCAGCTTCTCCGAAACGATGCTGCTGACCAGGGTGCGGATTTCGGAGTTGCCCAGCTTGGCCTTGGTCTGGCCTTCAAACTGGGCGTCGGTGAGCTTGACGGAGAGGACGCACGTCAGGCCCTCCCGGTAGTCCTCGCCCTTGATCTCGTCCCCGTCCTTGAGGAGGTTCATCTTTTTTCCATAGGCGTTGAGGGTGGAGGTGAGGGCCTGCTTGAAGCCGGTCTCGTGCATGCCCCCCTCGGGGGTGTGGACGTTGTTGGCGAAGGATAGGATGGTCTCGCTGTAGCTGTCGGTGTATTGGAAGGCCAACTCGGCCATGGAGTCCCCCCGCTGTCCGGACATATAGATGACGCCGGTGTGGATGGGGGTCTTGGCCCGGTTGAGCCAAGTGACGAATTCCCGGATGCCGCCGGCGTAGCACATGTCGTCGTGCTGCTCCCGGCCGGGTCGCTGGTCGATGGTGTGGATGCGCAGCCCGGCGTTGAGGAAGGCCTCCTCCCGCATGCGGGTGTGGAGGATGTCGTAGTCGTAGACGGTGGTGTCGGTGAACATCTCGGGGTCGGGCTTAAAGGTGACCATGGTGCCCCGCTTTTCGGTATCGCCGGTCACGGTCATCTCCTGGGTGACCTTGCCCCGGGCGAATTTCATCTCATAGATCTTGCCGTCCTTGTGGACCTGGACCTCCAGCCACTCGCTGAGGGCGTTGACCACGCTGGCGCCCACGCCGTGGAGGCCGCCGGACACCTTGTAGCCGCCGCCGCCGAACTTACCGCCGGCGTGGAGGATGGTATAGACGACCTCCAGGGCGGGCCGCCCGGTCTGGGGCTGGATGTCCACGGGGATACCGCGGCCGTTGTCGGTGACGGTGATGATGTCGCCCTCCCGGATGATGACGTTGATCTCGTCGCAGTAGCCGGCCAGGGCCTCGTCGATGGCGTTGTCCACGATCTCATAGACCAGATGGTGCAGGCCGGAGGAGGAAGTGGAGCCGATATACATACCGGGCCGCTTGCGGACGGCCTCCAGGCCCTCGAGGACCTGGATCTCCGAGCCGCCGTATTCGTGCTCGACCTGTTCCATCTGGCCGATCTCGTTGGTTTCCAGTTCTTCAGACATTCTAAAACCTCCTGGGTTTGATTGCGGAGCGCATCCACCCGTTCCCTTTTTGGAGGAAGAGAGCGGATGGATGTGCTCCGCATGGGCATTCATTCAAAGGTGTTGTTCTCCACCCGCTTGAGCAGAGTGGCGGAGGAGAGCTGGGACAGATAGACGGTAGGGGGACCCTTGCCGGTCCTGCATACGGTAAAGGACTTGGGCAGGTCCCCGGACACATCCACCACGCGGCCCTCCTTTTCCGCCCGCTCCAGGAATTTTCTGGTATAAATGGAGGAGGTGGTGTTATCCAGGTCGAATATGCCGACCACATCCCGAAAGGGGACCACCACCGACTGGCCTAAGTGCAGATACATAAAACGCTCCTAACGCTCTTTTACTCGGATTGTTTGTTCCTGACCACCCGGGGCAGCCACATGCGCCGCCATGCCAGCCACCCGGCCAGCAGGCCGAGAAAGCCCAGCAGGGCGGGCAGACCGGGCACGAAAAGGAGGGTGGGCAGGGGGGATTCCGCCGAGGCCCAGACCCGGTAGCGGCCCAGGGCCACCGCCCCGGTCAGCGCGGCGGCCAGGACGGGGGGCAGCAGCTTCCACAGTCTGCCGTGTCCCATGGACAGGCGGCATACCAGATATTCCAGCACAAAACCGGCCCCCAGGGGGGCCAGTACAAAGGCGATGAGAATGACCAAATGCAGTTCCTTTCCTGTTGGCGGCTAAATCAGCGCGCCGGCCCGGATGTGAAAGGTCTTTCCCTCCCGCAATCCCTCCAGCTTGTCGTCCTCGCAGCAGGTGATGAAGACCTGGCCGCCCTGGATGCGGTTGAGGACGAACTCCTGCCGGCGGGCGTCGAGCTCGGAGAGCACGTCGTCCAGCAGCAGCACCGGCCACTCCCCGGTGTCGTGGAAAAAGATCTCCCGGGCGGCCAGCTTGAGGGAGAGGGCGGCGGTGCGGGTCTGCCCCTGAGAGGCGAAGCTCTTGGCGCTCCGTCCGTCCAGCTCCACGTTCAGGTCGTCCTTGTGGGGCCCGGTGAGGCAGGAGCGGGCCTCCAGCTCGGCCTGCCGGTGGGCCTCCTGGTGCTCCAGGAGCCGGGGCAGGATGTCCCGGGGGCTGGCCTCCGGGTCGGTCACCGTCTTGACGGTCTCATACGTCAGCCCCAGCCGCTCCCGCCCGCCGGAGAAATCGGCGTGGATGGCGGGAGCCGTCTCCCGCAGCCGCTTGACGAAATGGGCCCGGTAGTGGATGAGGATGGCGCCAGTCTGGGCCATGCGCAGGGAGAACTCGTCCAGGGTATCCAGCAGGGAGGGCTTCTCCGGCCAGTCCCGGAGGATGCGGGTCTTGTGCTCGTGGAGCCGGTTGTACTCGGCCAGGGCGGCGGCGTAACGGGGCCGGAGCTGGCAGATGCACTCGTTGAGGAAGCGCCGCCTTGCGGCGGCCCCCTCCCGGATGAGGGAGAGGTCCTCGGGGCAGAACAGCACAGTATTCAGAATGCCGGACAGCTCCCCGGCGTTTTTCAGCCGCACCCCGTTGGAGAACAGGTGTTTCCGGCCCGTCCGGGACAGCCGGGCCTCCAAAGTGAAGTCCCTTTCCCGGGAAAAGAGCTCCCCCTTGATGAAGGCCGAGTCCACGCCGAACTGGATGAGCTCCCGGTCGTACCGGGCCCGGTGGGAGGAGGCGGTGGATAGATAGGCCAGCGCCTCCAGCAGATTGGTCTTGCCCTGGGCGTTCTCTCCGTAGATGACGTTGGTGACGGGGGAGAAGTCTGCCTCCAGATGGGGGTAGTTGCGGTAGAAGTCCAGCTCCAGCCGTCGGACGATCATTGCACGCTGATCTGCACGCCGGACAGGGTGACCACGTCGCCGGGGCGAATTTTTTTCCCCCGCATGGTGCACACCTCCCCGTTGACCGATACCGCGCCGGCCTGGACGGCCTCCTTGGCCTCTCCGCCGGTGCCGGCCACCCCGGCGAATTTGAGCAGGGCGTCCAGCTTGATGAACGCGGTGGTGATTTTCACGTCTTGTTTCTGCATACTCGCTCCTTACTGTTATAGCCGGTATTGCCGCGGTTCCATTCGCTATTCGGATGCCTTCAGCCGCACCGGCAGCACCATATAGAGAAAATTCTCCTCCCCCTCGGCGGGCAGGATGACGCAGGGGGCCACGCCGGAGGTGAGCTCCAGCCGCACCTTTTCGGCGGGTGCGGCCTTGAGGGCGTCCATCAGATAGCGGTTGTTGAAGCCGATCTCCAGTCCGCCGCCGTCCCCCTCGATGGGGCACTGATCGGCGGCGTCACCGATGCCGGTCTTGGTGGTGATACTCAGCACGTTGTCGCCGAAGACGCAGCGCAGGGGGGATTTGAGCTTGTCACTGATGATGAGGGAGACCCGGTCGATGGAGGCGAGCAGCTTGCGGGTCTCGCCTACCACCTGGATGGCGTTGTTGCGGGGGATGGCGTTGCGGTAGGCCAAAAACTCGCCCTCCAGCCGGCGGGACACCAGCATGGTGTCTCCGATGCGGAACAGCACGTGCCGCTCGCCTTGGGTGACGGTGGCGGGGTCGTCCACGTCGGAGCAGATCTTCTCCACCTCGTTGAGGGCAGCGCCGGGCACCACAAAGGAGTAGGAGGGCAATCCGCCGCTCTCCTCAATGGACTCATGGCGCAGGGCCAGCCGGTAGCCGTCTACTGACACCACAGTGACGCCGGTAGAGTCCACCTCAAAGAGGGAGCCGGTGTGGATGGGTCGGGACTCGTTGTCGCTGACGGCGAAGAGGGTCTGGCGGATCATGGAGCCCAGGGCGCTTTGTTTGATGGTGAAGCCGTTTTTATCCTCCACACTGGGCAGCTCGGGGAAGTCCTCCGGGTCGGTGGCCAGGATATTGAAGTGGCTCATGCCGCAGGAGATGTGGACCATATAGCCGTCGGCAGAAAAGACCACCACGTCGTCGGGCAGTTTTCGGATGATCTCGCCGAACAGCCGGGCGGAGAGGACCAGACTGCCGCCCTGTTCGATCTGGGCGGGGACGGTGGTGCGGATTCCGGTCTCCAGGTTGTAGCCGGTCAGGCGCAGGTCGTTTCCGGCCTCCAGGAGGATGCCCTCCAGAGCGGGAATGGAGCTTTTGGGGGAGACAGCCCGGGCGGCGGTGCCGATGGCGGACTGCAGAAGAGCTTTTTCGCAGGAAAACTTCATGGACAGGTTCCTTCCTTTCTCTCTGCCGTCTCCGCTTTTGGAGGAGAGGACAGGATATTTGTAGAAACAGTATGCCGTAGGGCAAATTTTTGTGGATAACCGTCTCCACCCGTTGGGGCCCTAACCCTTTTCCGCCCACAGGGGGTGTGGAAGTTTTTTTACGCTCTTCCACAGCGGGGAAAGATCGGCCAGGCTTATCCACAGACCCCTTTCCACATTTCCACAAAATCGGTGGAAAGGAGTCGAAACGGGCTATAATATTATGTCAACCAAAAAAACGACGGAACTCATTCATACCGGGCGTTGATGTTGGCCCGGATGTCCTTGATGACCTCGGCGATGTCGGGGTTGGATTTTTTCAGCTTTTCGATGCGGTCGGTGGAGTGGAGGACGGTGGTGTGGTCCCGGTTGTCGAACTCGCGGCCGATCTCCTTCAGGGACATGTTGGTCATCTCCCGGATGAGGAACATGGCGATCTGACGGGCCAGGGCGGTGTCTTTGGTCCGGCCCTGTCCCCGGAGCACGTCGTTTTCGATGCTGTAATATTTGCAGACCTCGTCGATGATGACGTCGGAGGTGGGCAGAATGTCCGTGGGGTCCTTGAACATGTCCCGGACGGCCCGGGTGACGGTGGCGGCGTCGATGTCGCTGCCCTCCAGGTCCCGCAGGGCCATGATTTTATTCACGGTGCCCTCGATCTGCCGCACGTTTGCGGTGATGTTCTCCGCGATATACTGGAGCACCGGCTCGGGCAGCTCCACCCCCATGCGGATGGCCTTGTTTTTGATAATGGCCATCCGGGTCTCATAGTCGGGCGGCTGGATGTCGGCGATGAGTCCCCACTCGAACCGGGTCTTGAGCCGGTCCTCCAGCTTGAGCATCTCCTTTGGGGGTCGGTCGGCGGTAAAGACGATCTGCTTTTTGGTCTCATAGAGGGTGTTGAAGGTATGGAACATCTCCTCCATGGTGGAATCCTTTCCGGCGATGAACTGTACGTCGTCCATGAGGAACACGTCGGCGGCCCGGAACTTTTCCCGGAATTCCTGGTTGCGTCCCTCCCGGATGGCCTGGATGAGCTCGTTGGTGAAGGCGTCGCCCTTGATGTAAACGATGCGGTAATCGGGGTGGTTGTTGTGGATGGTGTGGGCGATGGCGTAGAGCAGGTGGGTCTTGCCCAACCCGGATTCCCCGTAGATGAACAGGGGGTTGTAGTTCTGGGCTGGGTGGTCGGCCACGGCCCGGGCGGCGGCGTGGGCAAACTTGTTGGAAGAGCCCACCACAAAGCGCTCAAAGGTATATTCCTCGGTGCCGGGCAGGAAATTGTCGTCTTTTTTCTGACGGGCCCTGCGCTGCTCCATTTCGCCGGGGCCCAGCACCAGCACGTCGAATTCGGCGGAGAACAGCTCGTGCAGGGCCTTTTTCACCGCGCCCAGATAGCGGGCGGCGATGATGTCCTTTTTGAAGTCGGAGGGGGTATAGAGCACAAAGCGGTCCTCCTCCAGAGCGACCGCTTCGGTGTCGTCAAACCAGGTGTGGATGGTGGTGGCGGTCATATCCGCCTCCATCAGGGAGAGCACACGTGCCCAGATGTCTGCGGGGGAATTCATCGCAGGACCTCCCATTCTAGCGTATTTCGTATCAACTTAGTATATCAAAAAAAGGACGAGAACGCAATAAAAACGGGCGGATACATTATAAAATAAATAGGATTTTTGTGTCCGTCCCGCGAAAGACCACAAGATATGGTGTAGGGGCGGGAAGGCGGAAAACTTCCCGGCGAAAAGGGACAAAAATGTGGTTGACAGTGGATAAAAACATGAAGTATAATAACAATCGCGTCCTGTAAGATGGGGGCGTATCCTTTGACGACCGCGGCCGGAAACCGGCCGTTGTGGTGGACGGGCACGACCCGTCGATACCTTGCATGGGAGGTGTACAGCATGAAGCGTACCTATCAGCCCAAGAAGCTCCAGCGCAGCAAGGAGCACGGCTTCCGCAAGCGGATGGCGACTGCCAACGGCAGAAAGGTTCTGGCCCGCCGCCGCGCCAAGGGCCGCGCCCGTCTGACCTACTGATCGTGCGGCTGGAATCGAAATAAGGCTCATGAAGGGGCGGGGGAGCATTCCCACCGCCCCTGCAGTGCATACGCAGCATTTGCTTTATGGGCGCGACGGGGGAGAAGCCGGGTTGAAATTCACAAGTAGCCTGAAAGAAAACTATGCCTTCCGGCGGCTTTACGCCAAGGGGAAGAGCGCGGCCTCGCCCTGCCTGGCGGTCTACTGCCGGAAAAACCGGACCGGCGGAAACCGTCTGGGCCTCACCGTGGGCAAAAAGGTGGGAAAGGCCGTGGTGCGCAATAAGGTGCGCCGCCGTATCCGGGAGATCTACCGCACCAACGAGGGCCGGATCAGATCCGGCTATGACATCGTGTTGGTGGCGCGGGTCCGTGCGGTCTTTACCCCCTATGCCAAGCTGGAGGACTCCTTTCTCAAGCTGATGGACAAGCTGGGCTTGCTCCGCGGGGAGGAGGAGGCCTCGTGAAGCGCGTGCTTCTGAGCCTGATCCGATTTTACCGCAGGTATGTGTCACCTGGGCGGCCGCCCTGCTGCCGTTTTATTCCCACCTGCTCGGCCTACGCTTTGGAGGCGGTGGAAAAATACGGCGCGTGCAAGGGCGGCTGGCTGGCTCTCCGGCGTATCCTGAAGTGTCAGCCCTTTCACCGGCAGAAGTCCATCGAATACGACCCTGTACCCTAAGCGCTACTACAAAAAATGGAGGCCAGTCAATGGATATCTGGTACTACGTACTCACGCCCTTTACCTGGCTGCTGACGCTGTTTTACAACGTCTTCGGCAACTACGGCGCGGCCCTGATCGTCTTCGCCCTGATCGTCAAGCTGATCCTCTTCCCCTTCTCTCTGAAGGGCAAGCGGGGCATGATCCAGATGAACATGCTCAACGGCAAGATCCAGGCCATCCAGAAGAAGTATGCCAACGACCGGGAGCGGCAGAATCTGGAGGTGCAGAAGCTCTACGAACGGGAAAACGTCAACCCTATGAGCGGCTGCCTGTGGACGATGGTCCCGCTGTTCATTCTGTTCCCCCTGTATGCCATCATCCGTCAGCCCATGAAATATGCCATGGGCCTGAACCCCACCCAGATCGGGACCCTGATGGAGGTGCTGGGCTCCTACATGACCTCGGCGGGCAACGCCGCCTACCAGCAGCTTCAGGGGGCCGACGTGCTGGCCAAGAATTTCCAGGAGATCGTCTCCAATCCCGCCGTGGCGGAGTTTGCCGATCAGCTACAGGCCCTGAACTTCCAGTTCCTGGGTCTGAACCTGGCCGACATCCCCACCTTGAAGTTCTGGGCCAACGGCATCAACTGGAACAGCATCGGCCTGTTCCTCATCCCGATCATCTCGGCTGTCACCGGCTTTGTGTTCTCTCTGATCTCCATGAAGACCAACTCGGTGAACAACCAGTCGGCGCAGCAGAATTCCACCAGCAAGAGCATGCTGATTATGTCCCCGTTGATGTCCCTGTGGATCGGCTTTATGATGCCGGGCTGCCTGGGTGTGTACTGGGTGGCCAACAACCTGCTGTCCATGCTCCAGGAGTTTGTGGCGGGCAAGATGCTGAAGAAGGACTACGAGGCCGCCGCCGCCGCCCGCGAGGAGCAGGAGCGGCTGGAGAAGGAGGAGGAAAAGCGCCGCCGCCGGGAGGCGGCCGAGCGCAAGGCCCAGGCTCTGGCCGACGCCAAAGCCAACAAGGGTAAGAAGAAGCTCCCCGTGGAGAAAAAGAAGTCCGACGCGTCCGTGATCTCGGTCAGCGGCGTGGGCGTGCGCGCTTATGCCCGGGGCCGGGCCTACGATCCCTACCGCTACCGTCCCGAGGGTCCCACGGCCTACCGCGACCCCGGCGAGCCGGTGGACGAGGCCGCCGTGGAGGAGGCGCTGGAGAAGAAGCGCCGCTTTTTCGGCAAAAAGAAGCAGGAGGAGCCCGAGGCGTCCAAAAAGCTGGCTGAGGAGGCCCTGGAGTGCCAGGCCGACGAGGCCGTCGTAGAGGAGCTCCTGGAGGAGCGGGCCGCCGAACAGCCGGAGCAGACCCCTGCCGTGCCGGAGGAGTCCACCCTGGATGTGGACGACCCCTGGAAGGCGCTGGACCAGGAAGTCAAGGACATAACCGCCGATCCGGAGCAGGACGGCGAGACCAAACAGTAAGTCTGTCCCAGTAAGGAGAAGATACCAAATGATGAAATGGATCGAAACCACCGGGAAGAATGAAGAGGAGGCCATCCAGAAGGCCCTGCGGGAGCTGGGCCTGGACCGGGATGAGGTCTCTGTGGAAATTTTGGAGCGGGCCAAGTCGGGCTTTTTGGGCATCGGCAGCACTCCCGCCAAAATCAAGGTGACGTACGAAGCGGCGGACGAGGCGCCCGCCCCCGCGCCTGCGGCGCAGCCCGCCAAGAAGGAGGCCGCGCCGAAAAAGGCGCCTGCGGCGGCCCAGCCCGCCCCCGCCGCCCCGAAAGCGGAGGTTCCCGCGGCCGCGCCTGTGGCCGCTCCCCCCGCCGGGGATGACGAGAGGGCCGCTCAGATCCGTGAATTCCTCACCGGCCTGCTGGAGCGCATGGAGGTAAAGGCCGAGCCCAGGATTCTGGTCACCGAAGAGGGCAACTACAAGGTAGAACTGTTGGGCGAGGGCCTGGGCGCCCTCATCGGCCGCCGGGGAGAGACTCTGGACGCCATTCAGCAGCTCACCAGCTATGCGGTGAACAAGGGGCAGAGCCGGCGGGTGCGCATCCATGTGGATGCGGAGAACTATCGGGCTAAGCGGGAGGAATCCCTGCAGCGGCTGGCCCGGAAGGTGGCGGGCAAGGTGGTCAAATACCGCCGGAACGTCACGCTGGAGCCCATGAACGCCTACGAGCGCCATGTCATCCACACCGCTCTGCAGGATTACCCCGACGTGACCACCTACTCCACCGGCGCCGAGCCCAATCGCCGTACGGTGGTGGCCTACTCCCGGGGAGAGCACAGAAATTAAATCCAGAGGAAGAGCGGCGGGACGATTGCGTCCCGCCGCTTTTTTACACAGGAGGTCTTTCGGATGTCCCATACCCCGCTCTATGACGCGCTGCGCGCCTTTGCCGATACCGGTCCCCTCCGCTTCCATATGCCCGGCCACCATGGAAAGCCCCTGCCCGCGCCGGAATTGTCCCGCCTGTCGGAGCTGGACTTCACCGAGCTGCCCCCAACGGGAGACCTGTTCTCCCCCGGCGGCCCCATTGAGGCGGCGGAGAAGCTCTGGGCGGCGGCCTTCGGGATGTCGGCCTGTCTGTTTCTCACCGGCGGCTCCACCCAGGGCCTGCACACCGCCCTGACGCTGGCCTGCTCCGTGGGGGGCGGCGTGCTGGTGGACCGGGGCTGTCACCGCTCGGTCTATCACTCCATGGCCCTGCTGGACCTGCAGCCGGTGTACCTGCCCCGCCCTTGGCTGACCGAGGGAGTGACCGGACCAATTTCTCCACAGCTTGTGGACAATGAGCTGAAAAATCACCCGGATATAAAAACAGTTTGTATTACATCACCGACCTATTACGGGGTGTTGTCGGATATTTCCGCCATTGCCCAGGTCGTCCATGCCCACGGTGGAACGCTGGTGGTGGATGGGGCTCACGGAGCCCATCTGCCCTTCCTGGGGCTGGAGGCCTATGGGGGGGCCGACCTGGTGGTCTGCTCGGCCCATAAGACCCTCCCGGCCCCGGGCCAGACGGCTCTGCTGTTCTCCTCCGGGACCTATAGCCTGGATGACCTGCGCCGGGTGGGCTCCATCTATGGCTCCTCCAGTCCTTCCTATCCCATGATGGCGGCTCTGGACCTGTGCCGGGCTGCGCTGGAGGATGGGGGCGCGGCGGCGTATGGGGCTGTGGCGGAGGAGGTAGCGGCTCTGCGGGCGGAGCTCCCGGCCCTCCGGCCCCGGCCTGACCTGGCGCTGGACCCCTGCCGTCTGGTGCTGAGCGTCCGCGACGGATTTGGTGTGAAGGGTGCGCTGGAGGGGCAGGGTGTCTATCCAGAGATGGCCGACGTCGGCCATGTGGTGTTCATCGCCACCTGTGCCGATGGGGCGGCGGAGTTTGCCCGGCTGCGCGCGGCGCTGGAGGGGTTGTCTCTGCCCCCCGTCCCCACCCGCTCCTGTCCCGGCCTGCCCGGTATTCCGCCGCTGGTGGTCCGCCCCCGGCAGGCCCTGTTCGCGCCCCGGCGGTACCTCCCTCTGCGGCAGACGGAGGGGGAGGTCTGCGGGGTGCAGGTGGCCCCCTATCCCCCCGGCGTGCCGGTCATCGCCCCCGGGGAGCGTATCGAAAAAAAACACCTTTCCTATTTGACGGAAATAGGATATAATACCGATAATACGATAGGCGTAATCACTTCGCCGTGCGCCTTGTAATGGGAGGGACAACCATGAAACTGGTCCTTGCGATCATTAACTATGACGATGCCAACGCCGTCACCCATGCGCTGACGAAGAAGGGCTTCTCCTCCACCAAGCTGGCCACCACCGGCGGTTTTTTGATGGCGGGCAACGTGACCATCCTCATCGGTGTGGACGAGGAGAAGGTGCAGACCGTGATTGATATCATCAAAGAGCACTCCCACAGCCGCAAGCAGATGATTCCCACCACCACCGAGATGAGCTACGGCTATTACCCCAGTATGCCGGTGGAGGTCACGGTGGGCGGGGCCACCATCTTTGTGGTGGACATTGAGCGCTTTGAACGGGCCTGAGCCGGCAGCCTCCCGCCTGTCCCACGCCTATATCCTCAGTGGGCCGGCGGGAGCCGCGCGGCGGGCGGCGGCGGACCGGCTGGCCATGTCCTATGTGTGTACGGGGGAGAATCCCCCCTGCGGCGTCTGCTCGGGCTGCCGGAAGGCGGCGGCGGGCATCCACCCGGACATCGTGCGGGTGGGGGAGGACGGGAAGGACGTGAACGTGGCCGCCGTCCGGGCCCTGCGGTCAGACGCCTATATTTTGCCCAACGAGGCGCCGCGGAAGGTCTATCAGATCGAGAATGCGGGCAGCATGAACGCCAGCGCCCAAAACGCCATGCTCAAGCTGCTGGAGGACGGCCCGCCTTACGCGGCCTTCCTGCTGCTGGCGGAGAGCGACGGGGACCTGCTGCCCACAGTGCGCTCCCGATGCGAGACGCTGCGGCTGGACCGGCTGGCGGGGGAGGCGCCTGACCCGGCCCTGGTGGAGCAATCCCGTACGCTGGCGGGACTGCTGCTCACCGGCGGCGAGCTGGAGCGGATGGAATACTGCGTGGGCCTGGAGAAGCTGGACCGGGAGGGCCTGGCCGCCCTGCTGGATCAGACGGTGGAGCGCCTAAGAGAGGGGCTGCTGGCCAGCCCGGACCGCAAGCGGGCGCTGGCGCTGACGGAGCATGTAAAGGCCCTGCGCTCCGCCCTGGACTTCAACGTGGGCCCGGGCCATATCGCGGGCTGGCTGTGCGCGGGCAGTATGCCCGGGAATCCAAACAAAACGAGGTAACCCCATGACAGAGATTATCGGCGTCCGCTTTAAGAGCGGCGGCAAGCAGTATTATTTTGACCCCCGGGGCGTCCGGGTGGAGCCCGGCCAGGGGGTCATCATCGAGACGGCCCGGGGCGTGGAGTACGGCGAGTGCGTCAAGGAGAACACCCTGGTGGAGGATTCCGCCGTGGTGCAGCCTCTGCGCCCCATGATTCGGCTGGCCACCGAGGAGGACAAGAAGACCCTCCAGCGCAACCGGGAGAAGGAGGAGCGGGCCTTCCGCATCTGCCAGGAGAAGATCGCCGAGCACAAGCTGGAGATGAAGCTGGTGGAGGTGGAATACAACTTCGAGGGCAATAAGATCCTGTTCTTCTTCACCGCCGAGGGCCGGGTGGATTTCCGGGCCCTGGTGAAGGATCTGGCCTCGGTGTTCCACACCCGCATCGAGCTGCGGCAGATCGGCGTCCGGGACGAGGCCAAGATGCTGGGCGGCCTGGGCATCTGCGGCAAGCCCTTCTGCTGCGCCACGTTTTTGGACGAGTTCCAGCCGGTGTCCATCAAGATGGCCAAGACCCAGAACCTGTCCTTGAACCCCACCAAGATCTCCGGCACCTGCGGGCGGCTGATGTGCTGCCTGAAGTATGAGCAGGAGGCCTATGAGGACGCGGTGAAGCGCTGTCCCAAGCAGGAGTCCTTTGTGGAGACGCCGGACGGCGTAGGGACGGTGAGCGGGGTGAATCTGCTCCGGGAGCAGGTAAAGGTGCGTCTGGAGGACAGCCAGGAGCCCCCCAAGTGCTATCGCAACTGCGAGGTCTGTGTGGTCCGCAGCGGCAAGGGCAAGCGGCCGGAGGGCTATGTGGCCCCGCCGCCGGAGGAGCTGGCCAAGCTGCGCTATGTGGACCCGGAGGAGGAAGCCAAGCCTTGGGCGGCGGCGGAACGGTCCTCTCTGGCCGCGGCGCTGGAGGCGGTGTTCAGCGCCTCCGATGCCCCGGCGGAGCCGGACCATGGAGAGCCGCCCCGGCCGGAGAAGCAGGGGGAGGGAAAGGGCCACAGCCGGTCCCGCCGCCGCCGCAAGCCGGCGGGGGAGGGAGGCGCGCAGGCCCCGGCCCAGCCCCAGGCGGGCCAGCCCAGGAGCCAGGAGCAGCCGCCCCGGCCGAATAAGCCGCGGCCTCCGAAGGGGCCCCAGGACGAGCAGGGCGACAAGCCCCAGCCGCAGCCGGGAAAAGAGGGGGAGGAGAAAAGACCCTCCAGCCGCCCTCGCCGCCGCCGCCATCGGAGCGGAGGGGGCCCGAAGCCCCCTGCGGCCCCCACGGGTGACTAGACACAAAAAGGCCCCCGGCTGTCGAAAAAACCTCCTGGAGAAAAGCCTCGCAGAGTTCCGTCGTCCGCAGACGGCGGAAAGAAAGGAAGCTCCGTCATTTCCGGCGACATGCGCGTCGGAAATGACACCTCTCATGACGGACAGGGCGACTTTTCTGCAAGAATCGAGCCCTGTCTGTCATGCATCCCCCTGTCGAAAAAGGCCAAAGGCCTTTTTCGACAAGTTGAGGCCCCCGGCCCTACCAGGTAGGGCCGAGGGCCTTTTTTACCCTCCTGCGGGCCGCCGCCTCAGCTTCCGCAGTGTCCGCCGCAGTGGTGGTCGTGGTGTCCGCCGTGGTGCTCTCCGCAGTCATGGCCATGATGCTCCCCGTGGTGGCTGCACATCACGTCGGGGTTGAAGGTGAGCTTGCCCGCCAGCAGGTCGGCCACGGCCTGGTCGGCGCTGCCCGATACCCCGCCGTAGAGGGTGACTCCGGCCTGGGCCAGGGCGGTTTTGGCTCCCCCGCCAATGCCGCCGCAGATGAGGGCGTCCACGCCCTGGCTCCGGAGCAGGCTGGCCAAAGCCCCGTGGCCGCTGCCGCTGCTGTCCAGTATCGCGCTGGAGGCCACCTTGCCGTCCTCCACCTGATAGACCTTGAAGGTCTCGGTGTGGCCGAAGTGCTGAAAGATTTGTCCGTTGTTGTAGGTAACTGCGATTTTCATGGCTGATCCTCCTTGTGATGCCCGCGCTTTTTGTGACAGTGTCCGCAGCCACAGCCCTGGCCCTCGCCGGTGCAGAGGACAAAGTCCCCTCCGCCGATGACCAGCTCCCGGCCCTGGACCAGCGCCTGGGCCAGCTTGTGCCGGGCGCTGCCGTAGATGGCCTGGACCGTGGCCCGGGACACCTCCATCTGACCGGCGCAGGCCTCCTGGGTCAGCCCCTCGAGATCAATGAGCCGGATGGTCTCAAATTCGTCCACCGTCATGGGTACGCTTTGTCGGACGGGGCCTGCGCCCACGGGACCGAAGTTGGGCCGTTCCGGTAGGGCACATACCCGTCTTCTCTTGCAGGGCCTGGGCATCTGCGGACCTCCTCTCTAGTTTCTGACATATGCCGATAAACAGAGGATACACTATTTATCGGCATATGTCAAGAATAAAGAAAAAAGACTCGGCGGACAACGCAAAAGTCCGCCGAGCCGTGATCAGATTTCCTCCGGCCTGACCAGCGCAATATGCAGCTCGTCGAGCTGCTTTTGGCTGGCCCCGCAAAATCAAAATTTTGCGGGGACCCCAATTTTTTTGGTGCGGAGGCAAGTCAATTGCCCCCGCACCAAGGTTTTGCTTCACAAAACGCTTGTACGGCGCGTTTCGCGCCGCCCCGCTTTGCGGGGCCCCGGTCAGCCCAAAGCAGAGGCAGGCTCCTGCTTGTGAAGGGGCTTACTCCTCCGGCCTGACCAGCGCAATATGCAGCTCGTCGAGCTGCTTTTGGCTGACTTCGGAGGGCGCGCCCATCATCAGATCCTGGGCGTTCTTGTTCATGGGGAAGGGGATGATCTCCCGGATGGAGTCCTCGCCGGCCAGCAGCATGACCATCCGGTCCACGCCGGGAGCGATGCCGGCGTGGGGGGGCGCGCCGTAGCAGAAGGCGTTGTACATGGCGGGGAACTTGGCCTTCACGTCGTCCTCGCCCAGGCGGACCAGCTCAAAGGCCTTGATCATGATCTCCGGGTCGTGGTTCCGCACCGCGCCGGAGGAGAGCTCCACGCCGTTGCATACCAGGTCGTACTGGTCGGCGGTGATGGTGAGGGGATCGATCTCGCCCCGCTCTGCCCGGAGCAGTACCTCCAGTTGGCCCTTGGGCATGGAGAAGGGATTGTGGCAGAACTCCAACTGGCCGGACTCCTCGCCGATCTCGTACATGGGGAAGTCAGTAATCCAGCAGAACTCGTAGCGGGCCTGGTCCATGTGGTGGGGGGCCAGGGTGGGCAGCAGCTTGATGAGGGCGCCGGCAGTCTTTTGGGCGGCCAGCGTTTTCCCGGCGGTGAGGCCCACGAAGGTATTGGGCTTCAGGCCCAGAGTGGAGATCACCTGGTCCCGGATGGGCTGGACAAACTTGGCGATTCCGCCTACGATCTCCCCCTTTTCGTCCAGCCGGAACCAGTAGCACTTGTTGCCGGTCTGGACCTCCACGTCGGCGCAGAGCTTGTCGATCTGCTTCCGGGTGGCGGTAAAGTCGGTGACGGGCACGGCCTTGACCACATTGCCCTCAAAAGGCCCGAAGCCGCAGCCGCCCAGCAGCGCGGTGGCGTCCACGGCGGTCAGGTCGATGCGTAGGTCGGGCTTGTCGGAGCCGTAGGTCTCCATGGCCTCGGAAAAGGGGATCCGCCGGAAGGGGGCGGAGGAGGCGACGCCGTACTTGCCGTATTTGGCGAAGATGGGGGGCAACACGTCCTCCAGCACGGCGAACACGTCCTCCTGGGAGGCAAAGGCCATCTCCATATCGAGCTGGTAAAACTCGCCGGGGGAGCGGTCGGCCCGGGCGTCCTCGTCCCGGAAGCAGGGGGCGATCTGGAAGTAGCGGTCGAAGCCGGAGGCCATCAGAAGCTGCTTGAACTGCTGGGGGGCCTGGGGCAGGGCGTAGAACTTGCCGGGATGGTTCCGGGCGGGCACCAGGTAGTCCCGGGCCCCCTCGGGGGAGGAGGCGGTGAGGATGGGGGTGGTGATCTCCAAAAAGCCGTGCTCGGTCATGGCCTGACGCAGGGCGGCCACCACCTGGCAGCGCAGGATGATGTTGGCCTTGACCTCAGGGTTGCGCAGGTCCAGGTAGCGGTACTTGAGGCGGGCGGCCTCGTCGGCCTCCCGGCTGCGGTTGATGGGGAAGGGGAGCTCGTTGTAGCGGCAGCGGCCCAAGACCTCGATCTGGGAGGGGACCACCTCGATGTCGCCGGTGGGGAGCTTGGGATTCTTGGAATCCCGCTCCCGTACCACGCCCTCCACCGAGAGGGTGGACTCCTTGTTGACGGATTTGACCCGCTTCATCATATCCTCGGTCTCGATCACCACCTGGGTGGTGCCGTAGAAGTCCCGGAGGATGACGAAGGCCAGGTTTCCTCCTACCTCCCGGATGTTTTCCATCCAGCCGACGATCTTCACCTGCTGTCCCACGTGCTCCATGCGGAGCTCGTTGCAGGTATGGGTGCGGGATTGCATCATAAAATCAACTCCAAATTGTAATATATAATGTGAAAAGTACAAACTGTATCATAAGAGGGTCTTTCGTTGGAAGACTGCGCGTCATGCGGGTTTCGTTCTCCACAGGGCGGAGAGGAAGAGGGCTTATTCCCGGTCCCGGATGGGGGTCCCCACGCCCAGCCCGGCCACCTTCTCGACCAGCCAGCCGGGGGCTGCGGTCAGGGCCACCGATTCCTGGACGCCGGAGGCCATGTCCTTGAGGGAGACCACGCCGTTTTTCACCTCGTCCTCCCCCAGGAAGGCCACGAAGGGAACCTTGAGCTTGTCGGCGTAGTTCATTTTGGCCTTAAACTTCTTGTTCTCGGTGTAGAGCTGGACGCGTATCCCCTGTTCCCGCAGGGCCGTGGCCAGAGAGACGGCGGGGCCCAGGTCCTCGGTCATGGGGAGGACCAGCACGTCGGCGGGGGCGGTGAGCACCTCCTGGTTCAGGTACCCCTGATCCTCCAGCACGAAGAACAGGCGGGTCAAGCCGATGGAAATACCCACGCCGGGGAGTTGTTTATCGGTATAATATTCCGCTAAGTTATCATATCTGCCGCCGGAACAGATGGAACCGATCTCCGGGTGGTCCAGCATGACGGTCTCGTAGACGGTGCCGGTGTAATAATCCAGGCCCCGGGCGATGGTCAGGTCCACCATGAAGTGGTCCTGAGGCACGCCGAAGGCGGCCATATACCGGACCACGGTGGACAGCTCGTCGATGCCGGTATCCAGCAGCTCGTTGTGTCCCCGGTAGGCCTCCAGGGCCCCCATGGGGTCGTCGGTGCGCAGCAGGTCCAGCAGCTTGTCGGCCGCCGAGGCCTCCACGCCGAAGTCGTCCACCAGGATGGCCTTGACCTTGTCCGGGCCGATCTTCTCCAGCTTGTCCACCGTCCGCATGACGTCCCCGGCCTTTTCCTCCAGCCCCAGCAGGGCGAACAGGCCGTTGAGCACCTTGCGGTTGTTGACGCGGATCTTGAACCGGCGCAGGCCCAGGGCGGTGAAGGTCTTGTAGATGATAGAGGGGATCTCGGCCTCGTTGGCGATGTCCAGGGAGCCGTCCCCGATGATGTCGATATCGGCCTGATAGAACTCCCGGAACCGGCCTCGCTGGGCCCGCTCTCCCCGGTAGACCTTGCCGATCTGGAAGCGGCGGAAGGGGAAGGAGAGTTCGTTCTGGTGCAGGGCCACGTACTTGGCCAGGGGGACGGTCAGGTCGAAGCGGAGGGACAGGTCGGTGTCCCCCTTGGTGAAGCGGTAGATCTGCTTCTCGGTCTCACCGCCGCCCTTGGCCAGCAGCACCTCGCTGGCCTCGATGAGGGGGGTGTCCAGGGGGGTGAAGCCGTAGAGGGAGTAGGTACGCCGCAGCTCGGCTACCATCCGGTCGAAGAACACCTGCTTTTCCGGCAGTAATTCCATGAAGCCGGAGAGGGTGCGGGGTTTGAGTTTGGCCATTTTCGTTCTCCTTTCAAGCAAAAAAATGCTCTCATCCCGTATATGGGACGAGAGCATCCAAAGATACTTCGTGGTGCCACCCAATTTCAGCGGAGAAGCTCCGCCCTTGCGCCTTCTGTTGCGGGAAGGGGACCGCGCCCGTCTCCGGGCCCGCTGCTGGGGCCGTCTTTCGCCCGCTCCTTGCCGTTCAGCGCTCTCAGCCAAAGGCGCCGTTCTCTGTCCGGGGGTGCTGCGGGGTACTCATGCTCCGTCTTCGCGGTGCTGCTGCACAGCATATTATATTACTTTGGCAGAAAAGTCAACCATCAATCCCAGGCGGGGCGTAGGGTTTCCATGCCGCTGCTGGTGCCGGCGGTGTTTCCGGACTGGGAAAAGCCGCCCACGCTGTTGGGCCCGGTGAGCAGCAGTCCGCCGGAGGTGGTGAGCTCGGCCCACACCTCATAGTGCCCCTCCCGGTCCCGCCAGTCGCCCAGGTCGGCGGCGTAGAAGGTATAGCTTTCCCCAAAGTGCTCGGTGGGGAAATCGGCCGCAGCCGTCATGGGGAACCGGGCCAGCTCCGCGTTGCTGCCGCTCTCCCGGAGGACCACCTCCAGGGACTCCACCTGTTTCGGGTCCAGATCCAGCCCCAGATAGAATTGGGAGCGGTCGGGCAGGTTGTAGAGGTCCCCGCCCCAGCAGGAGGCGGTCTCCACACTCAGCAGCTCGTAGGTGGAGAGGGGGTCCAGGGTCTGGATGCGCCGCCCGCTGTCGGAGAGGAAGCTGACCACGGGGGTATAGCTCTCCTGTAGGGGCAGTTCGGCCGATGCGGTCCAGCGGGTGCCGGTCTCGTCGGGGCGGAAGTCCGCCGTCCGGGCCCCGTCCACCGTCAGCAGCAGGGTCTCGTCCTGTCGGAGCTCCCTGGGGACCACCGTCACCGTCAGGGTGACGGTCCCGCCCACGTAATCCAGCGCGGCGCTCTGGCTGGAGAAGAGGCTGCCCTGCTGCTCCAGCCGCTCCAGCAGGCGGCTGTGCTGGTTGTCCACGTGGTCCCGGAAGAAGGCGATGCGGTTGTCGGTCTCGGTGCTGCGCAGCTCAAGCTGTTCCCGGAGCCCGCGCACCTGGATCACCAGCCATACGTCCATCGCCAGCAGAGCGGCAAATACCAGCAGGGCAACGGCGGCGCAGAGGGTATGGGCCTTGCGCTTATCCACGGTCAGACCTTGAAGGGGGTCGTCTTGGGGGAGACGATGTCGCGCCAGTCCAGGTCGCCCCGCTCCAGACCGTGGATCAGCATCTCGGCGGTGGCCACGTTGGTGGCGAAGGGGATGTTGTACTGGTCGCACAGATTGGTGATATATTTCAGGTCGGCGTCCAGGTCATTGGATTGGGGGTCGGAGAAGAAGAGGACCATGTCGATCTCGTTGTAGGCGATCCGGGCCCCGATCTGCTGGCTGCCGCCGTGTTCGTGGGAGAGGAAGAGGTACACCGGCAGTCCGGTGGCCTCGGCCACCAGCTTGCCCGTGGTGTTGGTGGCGCAGACGGTGTGCTTGGAGAGGATGCCGCAGTAGGCGATGCAGAACTGCACCATCAGCTCCTTTTTTCGGTCGTGACTCATTAGTGCGATATTCATCTCAAAACCCCTTCTCAGCGGATTTTCATCAGAGGGACCCGCTCCCCCATGATGCGCTTTGCGATATTCAGATAGGCAATGGCCGCGCCTTTGCGGGAGAACAGGATCAGCGGCTTGGAGGTATTGGCGGCCAGGATGACCTGGGGATCTTCGGGGATGACGCCCAGCAGGGGGAGCCCCGCCTCGTCCATGGCGTCGTCGATGGTGGTGCGCAGCCGGCGCATCAGCTTGGGCTGGATACGGTTCATCACCAGGTGGATGGTGTCCAGGCGCTTGCCCAGCTCGGCCACCGTGCGCTGGGCGTCCCGGAGGGCGGAGGAATCGTTGGTGGAGACCACCACAGCCCGGTCGGCCCCGCAGACCGCCAGCCGAAAGCCGGAGCCGAGCCCGGCGGGGGAGTCGATGAGGACGTAATCAAACTGAGACCGGGCCTGGTCCAGCAGCGTCCGCATGGCCGCCTCCGGCAGTCCCTCCCGGGGAGGGGAGAGGGGTGCGGTCAGCAGGTGCAGCCCCTGGATGACGGGATGGGGGACGGCAGCCCGCTCCAGCGAGCACCGGCCGGACAGCACGTCGGTAAAATCCATCAGGGCCCGGTCGGTCATACCCAGGGAGATATCCAAATTCCGCAGGCCGATGTCCAGGTCAATGCACAGCACCCGCCGGCCCAGCGCCGCTAGACAGGAGGCTGCGCCGCCGGTAAGGGAGGTCTTTCCAGTGCCGCCCTTGCCCGACGTGATTACAATTACGGTACCCATACGGTTCCCCCTGTCCGATGTAACATTATAGCATTATAGAACAATGATTGTAAACCATTTTTGTGGAAAACAGAAAAAAGTTCTGAAAGGGGTAAAATTGGCACGACCAATGCTGGCAGGAGGTCTGCTAAAGTGGGGCCTTTTGAATCTTGGCCCAGCGCCTGGGGTAGGGTTTGGGGGTGGGGGCCGTCTTTTCGATGACGGCCACCCGCCGGATGACGTCGGTGCCGGGGATGGTGTAGGTGTAGTCCTCCAGCCGCCGTCCGCCCAGAGTCTGGATGGCCGTTCGGGCGGCGTCCAGCTCTTCCTGGCTGTCGGCGGCCTTCATGGCCAGGAACCGGCCGCCCACCCGCACGAAGGGGAGGCACAGCTCGCACAGCACCCGCAGGTCGGCCACCGCCCGGGCGGTGGCAAAGTCGAAGTGATCCCGGAAGCCGGGCTTCAGCCCCTGCTCCTCGGCCCGGGCGTGGACGATCTCCACGTCCTCCAGGCCCAGGCGGGAACAGACCGCGGCCAACCAGTCCAGCCGCTTGGCCAGACTGTCCAGCAGTGTGAGCTTGAGCTCTGGGCAGAGCAGCTTGAGGGCCATGCCGGGAAAGCCCGCCCCGGTGCCCACGTCGATCAGGGTCCTGCCGGACAGGTCTCCGGCGCAGCCCAGCAGGGCGGCGGAGTCCAGAAAGTGGAGCCGGGCCACCTGCTCGGGGTCGGTGATGGCGGTGAGGTTCATGACCTTGTTTTGTTCCAGCAGCAGCCCGGCGTAGGTCTCCATCTGTTCGGCCGCAGCGGGGGGCGGGGTGAGGCCCAGCCGGGCCAGGCCCTGGGCGAGGAGCTCTTTCATGGTTTCAGCCTCCGAAGTTTGCGGCCAGCCGGTAGAGCCCGGCGGCCAGGTTGCACAGGGCCAGCAGAATGCAGGCCGCGGTGATGAGGATGCAGGCGGGCAGGCCGCCCTTGCCCTGGCCCTGGCGGAAGCGGAGCACGGCGGTGGCGACCAGGCCCAGCAGGGCGGGGACCAGCAGGACGGGGCCGATGCCGTTCAGGATGCGGGCGGTGGCCAGATAGTAGGTGAAGGTGAGGGTGAAGATCACCATATAGGCGATGCCCACCCAGGCCCAGGCCCGCTTGACCGGGGTGGCGTAGACCACCGGCGGCCGGGGTTCCTGTTCGGGGGAGCCGGGGTCGAAGCGGGGGGCATCAGACATGCTTGTCGTTCTCCTTCAGCAGGTCGCGGATCTCCATCAGCAGGGCTTCCTCATGGGAGGGCTCGGGCGGCGCAGGGGGCTCGGCCAGGGCCTCCTCCTTCTTGCGGTGGAAGGAGTTGATGCCCTTGATTAGGCAGAATACCACAAAAGCCATAATGAGGAAGTTCAGAATGGCCTGGATAAAATTGCCATATGTAATCACCGCGGAGCCCACGGTGACGCTGAGGTCTGCAAAGGAGTTTTCACGGACAAAGATGCCGATGATGGGCATGATGATGTCGGCGGTGAGGGAGTCGGCAATGGCCTTGAAGGCGCCGCCGACGATGACGCCGACCGCCATATCCATTACATTGCCGCGGGCGATAAACTGTTTGAATTCTGCGACAAATCCGCTTTTTTTCTCTGCCATAAAATCTGCCTTCTTTCTAATGTGATTTGGATGGGCGGTTTCGACCGGGGCTGCTTACTTTCGGGGGATCAGGACCTCTTTGCCGCCCATATAGGGCTGGAGCACCTTGGGGATCTTGACGCTGCCGTCGGCCTGGAGGTTGTTTTCCAGCAGGGCGATGAGCATCCGGGGAGGGGCCACGCAGGTGTTGTTGAGGGTGTGGGCCAGATAGGTCTTGCCGTCCTCGCCGCGGTAGCGGATCTTCAGCCGCCTGGCCTGGGCGTCGCCCAGGTTGGAGCAGGAGCAGACCTCAAAGTACTTCTGCTGGCGGGGGGACCAGGCCTCGATGTCGCAGGACTTGACCTTCAGGTCGGCCAGATCGCCGGAGCAGCATTCCAACTGCCGCACGGGGATGTCGAAGTTGCGGAAGAGCTCCACGGAGAAGCGCCACAGCTTTTCGTACCAGTCCCTGGAGTCCTCCGGCTTGCAGACCACAATCATCTCCTGCTTTTCAAACTGGTGGATGCGGTAGATGCCCCGCTCCTCAATGCCGTGGGAGCCCTTTTCCTTGCGGAAGCAGGGGGAGTAGGAGGTGAGGGTCTGGGGGAGCTTGTCCTCGGGGATGATCTGGTCGATGAACCGGCCGATCATGGAGTGCTCAGAGGTGCCGATGAGGTAGAGGTCCTCGCCCTCAATCTTATACATCATGCCGTCCATGTCGGTCTGGCTCATGACGCCCTCCACCACGTTGCCGTGGATCATGAAGGGGGGGATGCAGTAGGTAAAGCCCTTGTCGATCATGAAGTCCCGGCCGTAGGCCAGCACCGCCTCGTGGAGGCGGGCGATGTCGCCCAGCAGATAATAGAAGCCGGAGCCGGACACCCGCCCGGCGGCGTCCATGTCGATGCCGTCGAAGGACTCCATGATGTCGGTGTGATAGGGGACCTCAAAGTCGGGCACCAGGGGCTCACCGAAGCGCTCCACCTCTACGTTGGCGGAGTCGTCGGGCCCGATGGGCACGGTGGGGTCGATGATCTGGGGGATGACCAGCAGGATCTTGCGGATCTCCGCTGCCAGCTCGGCCTCCCGGCCCTCCAGCCAGGCCAGCCGGTCGGCGTCCGCCTTGACCTCGGCCTTGAGCGCCTCGGCCTCCGCCAGCTTGGAAGGGTCCTTCTTGGACTGGCCCATCAGCATGCCCACCTGTTTGGACTTGGCGTTGCGGGCGGTGCGCAGGGCCTGGGCCTCCTGAATGGTGTCCCGGTTCTCCTGGTCCAGAGCGATCACCTGATCCACCAGGGGAAGCTTTGCCTCCTGAAACTTCTTTTTGATGTTTTCTTTGACCGCCTCGGGGTTTTCCCGGATGAATCGAATGTCGAGCATGTTGGTTCAACCTTTCTTATTTTGTTCCACGTGAAACATTCACATTATTCTAACCAGTCCACAAGCTGGCGATAAGCCTCCAGAGGGTCGTAAATTTCCAGCTCCTCCTCGGTCATGGCGGAGCGGATGCCTTCCAACGCCTTCTCCGTGGAGGCCGCCCCGGCCTCGCCCCATTCCTCCAGCAGGGCCCGGGCCTCCCGGTAGCGCCCCTGGTTATAGAGGGCCCGGAGCTGATTCAGCCGCATCAGGGCCAAGTTGGCCTCGGTTGCCGTCGACTGCTGCTCCTGGTTTTCCTGTGCGGCGCGGACGGCGTCGTTCAATTCGGACTGAAGCTCATCCAAGCGTGTTTGGAGTTCCTCATTCTGCCGCTTCAGCCCATCCCGCTCCGCAATCAGGTTGTCCAGGGACTGGACGGCGGAGTTGGAGGTCTGCTGCAGGTCGGCGATGGCCTCCTGATTGGCCCGCTGCTGCATAAAATAGGACAGGAGCAGTAACAGAAAAGCGGCGGCGATCAGGATGACCAGATAGGTCATCACCGAGAGCTTTTTGTGGGGCTTTTCGTGTTCCGCCGCGTGCTGGAGGGAGACCTGTTCTTCCTTGTCGCTTCCCGTGCTCACCGCGCGCCCCCTCCTTTGCCGCTTGCGAGGCGCGTTTCCAACTGGTCCAGCAGAAGGGTCAGGTCCTCGTCGTTGTAAAATTCAAATTCCAGCCTGCCCTTCTTGGGACCCATGGTGATGGAGACCTTGCGGCCCCAGTGGGTGGACAGCTCCTTGGCGGCGGCGTCCCGGTACAGCTTCATGGGGTCCACCGGCTTTTCGCCGCCGCACTCGTCCAGCTCCTGCTGCTCCCTGGACAGCCGTTTGGCCAGGGCCTCGGTCTGCCGGACGGAGAGGCCCTCCTCCACCACCTTGCGGGCCAGCCGCTTTTGCAGCTCCCCGGCCGGGGCGGCCAGAATGGCCCGGGCGTGCCCGGCGGAGAGCTTGCCCTCCTCCAAGAGCTGGCACACCGCGTCGGGCAGAGCCAGCAGGCGCAGGGCGTTGGCCACGGCGGGACGGGATTTGCCTACCCGCTGGGCGGTCTCCTCCTGGGTGAGGCCGTAGTCCTCCATCAGAGATCTGTAGCCCTGGGCCTCCTCCATGGGGTTCAGGTCCTCCCGCTGGAGGTTTTCGATGAGGCCCAGCTCCATGACCTTGCGGTCGTCGGCCTCGATGATGACCGCCGGGACCTCGGCCAGCCCGGCCAGCTTGGCCGCCCGCCAGCGCCGCTCCCCGGCGATGATCTGATAATAACCGGAGGCCAGCCGCCGGACGGTGAGGGGCTGGATGATGCCGTGCAGCCGGATGGAATCGGCCAGATCGGCCAGGGATTCCTCGTCAAAGCGTTTCCGGGGCTGCTTGAGGCCGGGCTCCACCTGGGCGATGGGGAGGGAGACCGAGCCGCCCTCCTGGCTTTGCAAGGCGGCGTCGCCCAGCAGAGCGCCCAGGCCCTTTCCAAGCCCCTTGCCCAGGCCGCGTTCGGATGCCATGTGATCAGTCCTTTCTGGTGAGAATGGATGCGGGGTCATAGCCGGGCGGCAAGGCAGCGGTTTTTCTCCAGCAGCTCCTCCGCCAGGGACCGATAGGCCTCGGCGCCCCGGGAGAGGCTGTCGTAGGCCGTTACCGGCTTGCCGTGGCTGGGGGCCTCGGACAGCCGGACATTCCGGGGGATGACCGAGGCGTAGACCTTGCCGGGGAAGTGGCGCTTGACCTCCTCCGCCACCTGCATGGATAGATTGGTCCGGCCGTCGTACATGGTGAGGACCACACCCTCCAGGTCGATGGAGGGGTTCAGGGACCGCTTGACGATCCGGATGGTGGACAGCAGGTCGCTGAGGCCCTCCAGGGCGTAATACTCACACTGGACGGGCACCAGAATGGTGTCCGCCGCGCACAGGGCGTTGAGGGTGAGCAGCTCCAGGGAGGGGGGGCAGTCCACAAAGATGTAGTCGTAATCCTCCTGGAAGGAGGACAGGGCCTGCTTCAGCAGGTATTCCCGCCGGTCCATGCCGATCATCTCCACCGTGGCGCCGGCCAGCGCCTTGTTGGAGGGGATCACGTCGGCCCAGGGGGTGGGGACCACCGCTTTGCGGCAGTCGGCGCCGTCGATGAGCACGTCGTAGATGGAGGGGGAGGCGGCAGTCTTGTCCACGCCCAGACCGGAGGTGGTGTTGGCCTGGGGGTCGAAATCGCAGACCAGCACACGGATCCCCAGCAGCTTCAGGGCCGCGGCCAGGTTCACACAGGTGGTGGTCTTTCCCACGCCCCCTTTTTGGTTGACTATCGCAATGGTTTTCGCCATAGGGCACCCGCTCTCTTTCTATCATTTGCAGAACTTCTACCATTATAATGCGTAATATGGTTTTATTCAACTGAGAAAAGCGAAAAAGAGCGCCAATGTTTCACGTGAAACATTGGCGCTCTTTTGATACCCGGTCTGCCCGGCCCGTTACGAGGCCGCCTTGGGAATCTTGATGGTCAACAGGATGGCGTCCTCCGTCTCCTGCCGGCCATACTCCGCGTTCACCCCGGCATCCTTCATCATGGACAGCCCCTTGGTCACGGTGTTGAGAAAGAGCCGCACGTCCTTAAGAATAAAGGTGGGCTTTTTCTTCCGGGGGGGAGGGGGAGTCAGCCGGGCCTCGATATAGGCCTCGGTCTGGGCCACGGTCAGATGGTGGTCGATGACGTACTCGAGCACCTCCCACTGCTGCTCCTCGGTCTCCAGGCGCAGCAGGGCCCGGGCGTGGCGCTCGGTGAGCCCGTTCTGGCGCAGCCGGTCCAGCAGCCGGGGAGAGAGCTTCAGCAGCCGCAGCTTATTGGCCACCGCCGACTGGGATTTGCCGATGCGCCGGGCGGCCTCATCCTGGGACAGGTCATAGGTGTGGATCAGCCGGTCCAGCGCCATGGCCTCCTCCAGAAAATCCAGGTCCCGGCGCTGGAGGTTCTCCACCAGGGCCAGCAGAGAGGAGCACACGCCGTCCACGTCGATGACAATGCAGGGAACCTCGCTGAGCCCGGCCATCCGGGCTGCCCGCAGACGGCGCTCGCCGGAGACCAGCTCAAAGCTCCCGTCCACCTTCCGGACGGTCAGAGGTTGGAGGACGCCGTGCTCCCGGATGCTGGCCGCCAGTTCCTCCAGGCCGTCGGGGGAAAAGCGCTTCCGCGGCTGGTTGGGATTGGGGTGCAGAACGTCCGGGTGAAGGTAGATGACACGGCCCGTCTCATACAGGCCCTTTCGACGTAAAAGTGGCATATGGGCGGCCTCCCTTTTTGTTGGATACCCATATTTTACCATAAATTCCTGTAAAAGCAGTCGAACCGCGTCGAGTGGGAAATCTTTTGCGGACAGACCATTTCCCGGGGAAGAGCGCAGGGTCTGCCCGCAAAAAAAGAGCCCGGCGGGGATGCCGCCGGGCTCTGGAGGGATCAGCGCTTGTTGGAGCGCTTCCAGATCTTCATCTGCTCCGCCTGGGCGATCAGCTCGTCCCGGAAGTCGGGATGGGCCACGGAGATGATCTTCTCCGCCCGCTGCCAGGTGGCGGTGCCCTTCAGGTCCACCATGCCGTACTCGGTGACCAGGTACTGGATGGTGGAGCGGGGGTCGGTGACGATGGACCCGTTGGCCAGGGTCGGGATGATCCGGCTCTTCAGCGTCCCGTCCTTGCCCGCCACAGTGGAGGACATGCAGATAAAGCTCTTCCCGCCGTTGGACAGGTAGGCCCCCATCACGAAATCCAACTGTCCGCCCGTGCCCGAGATGTGCTTGAGACCGGCGCTTTCGGCGTTCACCTGGCCGAACAGGTCCAGGTCGATGGCGTTGTTGATGGAGATGAAGTTGTCCAACTGGGACAGGACCCGCACGTCGTTGGTATAATCCACCGGCGCGGCCTGCACGTGGGGGTTGCGGTTGACGTACTCATACAGCTTTTTGGTGCCGGCGGCAAAGGCGTACACCTGACGGCCCTTGTCCAGGTTCTTCCGGGCGCCGGTGATCTTGCCCGCCCGGGCGATATCCACGAAGGCGTCCACGTACATCTCGGTATGTACGCCCAGATCCCGCAGGTCGGACTGGGCGATCATCATGCCCACGGCGTTGGGCATGCCGCCGATGCCAAGCTGGAGGCAGGCGCCGTTGGGAATGGCGGGCACGATCAGCTCCGCCACGGCCTGGTCCACCTCCGAGGGCGGGCCGCCGGCGCCCAGCTCGGCCACCGGGGGATTGTCCCCCTCTACGATCTTGTCCACGTCCATGATGTTGATCTCGCTGCCCGTCAGGCCGTTCACCCAGGGCATGTTCTGGTTGACCTCCACGATGATATGCTTGGCAACGGACAGCATGTCGGACAGATGGGAGGCGGCCAGGCCGTAATTAAAGTTGCCGTGCTCGTCCATGGGGCTGACCTGGATCATGGCCACGTCCACCGTGACGTTCTCACGGTAGAAGCGGGGCAGCTCGGAATAGCGCATCGGGCAGAAGTACCCCATCCCCTTGGCCGCGATCTTCCGGTCCACGCCGCTCATATGCCAGGCGTTCCAGGTAAAATGCTCGCCGGCGTCGTCTGCCTTGCAGATCTCCGGCATCCACATCGTCACGCCGCCGCGGACGTTTACGTCGGTCAGCTCGTCCTTTCGGGCCGCCAGCGCCCGGTCCAGGGCCACGGGGTGATTGGTGCACCAACCATAGTCCACCCAGTCGCCGGACTGGATGATCTTGACGGCCTCGGCAGCGGTGGTCCGCTTTTTCTGATATTCGGCTTGATAATCCACTCGATCCACTCCTTTTTTATTTCTTCCACATACAAGAGACCCGTATGATGAAATACAAATCGAAAGCTGAAATATTTTCATTGGAAAGCGCAAAAAAGTACATAAAAACAGAGCAATCCGCACAAAAACGGGAGCATAGGACCATATTACCTGAGAAAAGCAAAGCTGTCAAGAAAAAGAAAAGAGGCCCCGGTCCGGAACGCCGCTCTGGACCGGGGCCGAAGCCGGGCTCAGGCCCGCAGGAAGCCTTTGCCGAAAATCTCGCTGGAATTGGTGACGATCATGAAGGAATGGGGATCGTGCTCCTTCAAATAGCGGCGCAGCAGCACCGCCTGCCCCCGGGTCAGCACCGTCAGCACCACCCAGTGCTCCTCCAAGGTGTAGGCCCCCTGGGCACGCCAGATGGTAGCGCCCCGGGCCAGGTCGTGGGTGATGAACCCGGAGACCATCCGGGGATCGGAGGTGATGATGATAAAGGCCTTGCGGCGGTTGAGGGACTCGATGACGCTGTCCACCAGCACCGACTTGAGCACCAGGCCCAGCAGGGAGCAAAGGCCTGCGGTGATACCGAAGAGGAACAGGGCCGCGGCGGCGATGACGATGTCAGTGTAGAGCAGGGCGTGTCCCACGTCGGTGCCACTGTACTTCTTCAGGATCATGGCCGCGATGTCGGTGCCGCCGGTGGAGGCGTCCAGGTTGAACAGGATGGCCGAGCCTAGGGCGGGCAGGAGGACGGCGAAAAAGAGCTCTAGCATGAGCTCGCCGGTGAGGGGGCCGTCCAGGGGGCACAGCCACTCAAACACCTGCACCAGGCCGGAGTACAGCAGGGAGCAGTACACCGTCCGCAGGCCGAAGCCCTTGTCCAGCAGCAGAAAGCCTAGAATCAGAAACAGGATATTGATGATGGTATTGAACGCGGATGGGGTGAGCCAGGGCACGTGGATGACCGCGCCCAGCAGAATGGACAGGCCCGACACCCCGCCCATGGAGAAGTGGTTGGGAAACTTGAAGAAGTAGACTCCCACCGACACCAGCGTGGTGCCGAGGGTCATCAGCAGAAATTCCTGGACAAGCTTTTTGGGGCGCATGCCAATCGTCTCCCGTCCGTGGTGAGGATAAATCAGGGCCGCTGGGCTAAAATGGCGGGCCACACGTCGTAGTACAGCGCGGCGTCCTCCGCATAGCTGGGAATGTTGCCGACACGCCACAGCGAGACGCCGTTGACGCCGAACATCCGGGCCAGCTCGATTTTGTCGGTGACGCTGCGGGCGTCCTCGTACCAGAGCTGATAGCGGACGGTCCCGTCGTCCCCGGTGTAGACGGCGCAGGGGTTGCGGTCACCGGCGTCGTAGGTGATGACGGTGTCCGGCTGGGCCAGGCGCCGGGCGATGGTGGCTTGAGCCGGGTGATAGATGGTCTGGCTGGCCAGCAGACCGTTGCCGTCCACCTGGAACCCGGCGGTGCCGAAGGAGATGGCCAGGGCGATCTTGCTCCGGTCCTGTACGCCGGTGGCGGCGTCGGTGATGGAGGAGAGGGCCCGGAAGATGCTGGGGAAGGGGGTCACCGGGGAGTCGGGAGCCCGGACGCCCACATAGCCGTCGGGCACGGAGGTCCACTGGTAGTCGTGGGCCATCAGGATGACCTTGTCGCAGACCTCGCCGATACCCCGGTAGTCGTAGCCCTTGTACCAGTCGTCGGGGGGCACGCAGACGTAGAGAGTCTTGTCCGCCGGCAGGGCGGCCCGGAGCCGGGTGAGAAAGGCCACGAAGGGAGCGCGCCAGTCGGCGGACTTCATACCCTCGAAGTCGATGGTGATGCCGGCATAGTCGGCCGCGGCGGCGGCCAGGGCCGACACCGCCTGCTCCCGGCCGGCCTCGGTATTCAGAACCTGGTCCAGGGCGCTGGTCTCGCCCCCCCCGGACAGGGTGAGCTTGGCGGTGTCGGCGTAGACGTTCAGGTTATACGGCGTGCCATTCCCCTGGAAATAAGAGGTGGCGGCGGAGGCGTCGTTGGGCTTCACCCAGTCGTTGCCTCCGGCGCTGGTGGAGTTGAGCCACGCGCCGTTGGTCTCGTCCCAGCTCATACGGGCCCAGCCCACACTGACGGCGTCCATGTCGGCGGTATAGGCGATCTGGGCGTAGGAGGAGAAGGCGTAAAACCCATGGAGCCAGTTTACCCGGGCGGTATAGCGGTCATACACCCGCACCAGCATGGCCGCCGCCTGCCCCCGGGTGGCGAAGGAGGCGGGCTGGAACAGGGTCTGACCCGTCCGCTCATCCACGATGCCGTTGGTCATGCCGATGGCGGCGGCCACGGTGATGTGGCCGGCGTTCTCCGTCACGTCGGGGAAGGGAGCCCCCGCGGCGGCCAGGCTGTCGGCCAGCGTGTCATAGCCCAGGGCCCGCACCAGCATCACCGCCATGTCCGAGCGGGTGATGTAGCCCATGGGGTGGAAGGCCGTGTCCGCGTCCAGCACCCCGTGGGCACGGGCGGTCTCCACGGCGGCGTAGTACCACGCGTCGGCCGGGACGTCGGTGAAGGAGGGGACGGCGGGGGTCACCGTTTCCCAGCCGAACATGCGCTGGAGGATGGTCACAAAGGACGCCCGGTTCAGCGTCTCCTCGGGGCGGAAGGTGCCGTCCTCCAGACCCTGGACCAGACCGCAGTCCGACGCCTTGACCACGTCGTCATGGGCCCAGTGCTCCAGAGAGACGTCGGGGAACTCCACCGCCAGAGCCGAGGCGGACAGCAAGCAGAGCAGAACGGCGCAGATCATCAGCGCGGGAATTTGACGCTTGAGCATGATAAGAAAAACCTCCAAACGGAACACACAAAGGGGCGGATTCTGTCGCAGCCCCTATTGTAATGCTTATGGGGCAAAGCCGCAAGCCCTAAAAAACGGCTGCGGGCGCTGCGGCTTGGAAACATTCCGTGAAAAGCCCGGATATGACCGCCGCTTTTTGTGCAATTTGCTTGATTGAAGGGCGCGGCGTTTTCCTGTAAAATGAAGATAGTTTTTTCCATTACGAAAGATAGAGACAGGAGAAGGGGCCATGGAGCTTTTGGAGGAGCGCATCCGCAGGGACGGAAAGATTCGGGGCGGCGACGTGCTCAAGGTGGACAGCTTCCTGAACCACCAGATGGATGTGAGCCTCTTTGCCGAGATCGGCAAGGAGTTCCGGCGCCTGTTCGGCGACTGCGGGGTCACCAAGATTTTGACCATCGAGGCATCGGGGATCGGGATCGCGTGCGTGACTGCGCAGTTTTTTGGTTGCCCGGTCATCTTCGCCAAGAAGAACAAGACCAAGAACATCGCCGGGGACGTGTATACCTCCAAGGTGGAGTCCTTCACCCACGGCAAGGTCTACGACATCATCGTGGCCAGGGAGTTCCTGCGCCCGGAGGACCGGGTGCTGCTCATCGACGATTTCCTGGCCAACGGCAGCGCCCTGCAGGGGCTTATCAAGCTGGTGGAGGACGCCGGGGCCACCCTGGTGGGCGCCGGTATCTGCGTGGAGAAGGCCTTCCAGCCCGGCGGAGACCGCATCCGCTCCATGGGCGTGCGGGTGGAGTCCCTGGCCCGGATCAAGTCCATGAGCGAGGAGACCGGCGTGGAGTTCTGCTGAACAAGGGAACGAAACGGATGCCCGGCGTCAGACGGGCGGAGTGGAACGAACTTTGTTCCGACGACATAGGTTCTACGTATGCTGCCGCAGCCAAGAAGGGACGCCTTCTTGGGATGAGCGGATGGAAGCCAGACGGCTGCCAGTCGGCGATATGCGGTATCAGGATATCCCGGCTATGGCAGCCGTTTTTACATAGCGCATACGGGTATCACGTTCCATAAACCAACCAGAAATAAGGAGGAACCAGAAATGAAAAAGCGCATTCTCGCCCTGCTCCTGGGCGGCGTCATGGTCCTGGGCCTGGCCGCCTGCTCCAGCTCCGGCAGCCAGAGTCCCTCTCCCAGCGCCTCTGCCCCCGCCGCCTCCGCTCCCGCAGGGTCCACCCCCGCCGAGCCCGCCTCCGCCGTCAAGGTGGGCGGCATCATGCTCCACGACGAGAACTCCGGCTACGACATGGCCCACATCGAGGGCCTGACCACCGCCTGCAAGAACCTGGGCCTGGACCTGGACACCCAGCTCATCATCAAGTACAACGTGCCCGAGGATGAAAACTGCTACGACGCCGCCGTGGATCTGGCCGAGCAGGGCTGTACCATCATCTTCTCCGACTCCTACGGCCATCAGAGCTACATGCAGCAGGCCGCCTCCGAGTTCGAGGACGTGATCTTCGTCTCCTGCACCGGCGACAACGCCGCCGCCTCCGGCCTGGCCAACCTGAAGAACATCTTCCCCTACACCTACGAGTCCCGCTATGTCTCCGGCGTGGTGGCCGGCATGAAGCTCAAGGAGCTCCTGGACGCCGGTACCGTCACCGATCCCTACGTGGGCTATGTGGGCGCTTACCCCTATGCCGAGGTGGTCTCCGGCTACACCGCCTTCTTCCTGGGCATCCGGTCCATCGTCCCCGAGGCCCACATGGACGTGCAGTACACCCAGTCCTGGTACGACCCCGCCAAGGAGTCTGAGGCCGCCAACGCCCTGATGGCCCGCGGCTGCGTCATCATCGGCCAGCACGCCGACTCCACCGGTGCTCCCTCCGCCGTCCAGGCCGCCCTCGACGGCGGCAAGACCGCCTACTCCGTGGGCTACAACGTGGATATGCTCTCCGTGGCCCCCGCCGCCGCCCTGACCTCCGCCCAGAACGTCTGGTCCGTCCTGTACCAGACCACCCTGGACAAATTCCTCAAGGGAGAGGAGATCCCCGCCGACTTTGCCACCGGCATCAAGGACGGCGCCGTGTCCATCTCCGCGCTGGGCCAGTCCTGCGCCGAGGGCACCGCCGAGAAGGTGGAAGAGGTCTGGGCCGGCCTGAAGGACGGCAGCCTCAACATCTTTGACTGCGCCAACTTCACCGTGGGCGGCGAGCACCTGACCTCCTACACCGAGTCCTACGGCATGAACGGCGCCGAGACCATCACCGACGGCGTGTTCTACGAGTCCGTCATCCGCTCCGCCCCCTACTTCGACCTGCGCATCGACGGTATTACCGAGCTCACCGCCGAATAAATTTCATAAAGTACACCACAAACCGCAATGGAGGGCTTGGCAGCAAGCCCTCCATTTTGGTACAATAGAATGGTACATGAAACCATGGCCCCGCCTGGATTCCGGGAAGGCCAGGGAGAAAGGGTGAATTGCTTGGCAACCGTAAATGTAGTCCAGATGCGGGGCATCACCAAAACCTTCGGCGCCGTTGTGGCCAACCACAAGGTGGATCTGGACATCCGCCAGGGGGAGATCCTCTCCCTGCTGGGAGAGAACGGCAGCGGCAAGACCACGCTGATGAACATGCTCTCGGGCATCTATTTCCCGGACGAGGGCGAGATCGCGGTGAACGGGCACCCCGTCACCATCCGCTCCCCCAAGGACGCCTTCGACCTGGGCATCGGCATGGTCCACCAGCACTTCAAGCTGGTGGACGTGTTCACCGCCGCCGAAAACGTGGCCCTCGGGCTGAAAAACGAGGGGCGGCTGGATCTCAAGGCGGTCTCCGGACGCATCCGGGAGATCTGCGCCAAGTATGGCTTCCAGGTGGACCCGGACCAGAAGATCTACGACATGTCGGTATCCCAGAAGCAGACGGTGGAGATCATCAAGGTCCTCTACCGCGGGGCCGACATCCTCATCCTGGATGAGCCCACCGCCGTCCTCACCCCCCAGGAGACCGACCGCCTCTTCGATGTGCTGCGCAACATGAAGGCGGACGGCAAGTCCGTGGTCATCATCACCCACAAGCTCCACGAGGTCATGGCCATCTCCGACCGGGTGGCGGTGCTGCGCAAGGGGGAGTACATCGGCGATGTGGCCACCCAGGACACCGATCCCCAGAAGCTCACCGACATGATGGTGGGCCGGGCGGTCACCCTGAACATCGAGCGGCCGGTAGTGGAGAAGCGGAACCTCCGCCTGGAGGTCCGGCACGTCACCGTCCTGTCCGACGAGGGGGTCAAGGCCCTGGACGATGTGTCCTTTGAGGCTTACGGCGGGGAGATTTTGGGCATTGCCGGCATCTCCGGCAGCGGGCAGAAGGAGCTGCTGGAGGCCATCGCCGGGCTCCAGAGCGTCCAGAGCGGCGGCCACATTCTCTACCACCCCCCCGCCCCCGATGAGGCCATCGCCGGGCAGCACGTGCCCGTGGATCGGGCGGGAGAGGAGCTCATCGGCAAGGACCCGTTGCAGATCAGAAAGATCGGCGTCTCCCTGGCCTTCGTCCCCGAGGACCGGCTGGGCATGGGCCTGGTGGGGGACATGGACATGCCGGACAATATGATGCTCAAAAGCTACCGGGCCGGCCGGGGACCCATGCTGGACCGCCGGGCCCCCAAGACCCTGGCCCAGCAGGTCAAGGATGAGCTGGAGGTCATGACCCCCAGCCTGTCCACCCCGGTACGTCGCCTGTCCGGCGGAAACGTGCAGAAGGTGCTGGTGGGCCGGGAGATCGCCTCCAGCCCCACCCTGCTCATGACCGCCTACGCCGTTCGGGGCCTGGACATCAACACCTCCTACACCATCTACCACCTGCTCAACGAGCAGAAAAAGAAGGGCGTGGCGGTGGTCTATGTGGGCGAGGACCTGGACGTGCTGCTGGAGCTGTGCGACCGCATCCTGGTCCTCTGCGCCGGGCACGTCAACGGCATCGTGGACGGCCGCTCCGCCACCAAGGAGGAGGTCGGCCTCCTCATGACCAATCTGAAAAAGGAGGATGAGCGCGCATGAGTACCCCGGCTGTCCACAAAGAGCCCGTCCTCCGCATCGCCAAGCGGGACGGCCTGCCCCACTGGAAGGGCTGGCTGATCCGCGTCGCCGCCGTGGTCCTGGCCCTGATCCTCAGCGGCGCCTTTATCTACGCCATCACCAGGCTCAACCCGGTACAGGTCTACGAGGCCATGTTCGAAGGGGCCTTCGGCTCCTCGCGCCGGAGCTGGGTCACCATTCGGGACGCCATGATGCTGCTGTGCATCGGCATCGGCCTGGCCCCCGCCTTCAAAATGAAGTTCTGGAACATCGGCGCCGAGGGGCAGATCCTGGTGGGCGGGTGCATGACCGCCGGGCTCATGCTCGCCCTGGGCGGCACCGTGCCCACTCCGGTGCTGCTGGTCATCATGGCCATCGCCAGTCTGTGCGCCGGGGCGGTGTGGGGCATGATCCCCGCCGTGTTCAAGGCCCGCTGGGGCACCAACGAGACCCTGTTCACCCTCATGATGAACTACGTGGCCATCCAGATCACCTCCTACTGCGTGGCCCTGTGGGAGAACCCCTACGGCTCCAACGTGGTGGGCATCATCAACCAGAGCACCAAGGACGGATGGTTCCCCGAGCTCTTCGGCCAGGCCTACGGCCTCAACGTCCTCATTGTGGTCGTCCTCACCGTGGGGATGTACATCTATCTGAAGAGCTCCAAGCAGGGCTATGAGATCGCCGTGGTGGGCGAAAGCCAGAACACCGCCCGCTACGCCGGCATCCGGCTGTCCAAGGTCTTTATCCGCACCATGGCCATCTCCGGCGCCATCTGCGGCCTGGCCGGCTTCATCGCCGTGGCCGGAGCCAGCCACACCATCTCTACCTCCACCGCCGGGGGCCGGGGCTTTACCGCCATCATCGTGGCCTGGCTGGCCCAGTTCAACACCTTCGTCATGGTGCTCATCTCCTTCCTGCTGGTCTTCCTCCAGAAGGGCGCCAGCCAGATCGCCTCCCAGTTCAAGCTCAACGAATTCGCCTCCAACGTCATCACCGGCATCATCCTGTTCTGCATCATCGGCAGCGAGTTCTTTATCCAGTACAAGCTGATCTTCCGCGGGAGAAAGGAGGCCCACCACTCATGATCGACATCCTGTCGCTGCTTCAGGCCTCCATCGTCTTCGGCACCGTGATCCTCTACGGCGCCCTGGGGGAGATCATCACCGAGAAGTCCGGCAACCTGAACCTGGGCGTGCCCGGCATCATGTACCTGGGCGGCATCGCCGGTCTGGCCAGCGCCTTCGGCTACGAGCTGTCCACCCCCACCCCCAACCCCGCCGTCTGTCTGGCGCTCTCCTTCGTCTGCGCCTTCCTGGCCGCCGCCGCCGGAGGACTGCTCTACTCCTTCCTCACCATCACCCTGCGGGCCAACCAGAACGTCACCGGCCTGACCCTCACCATCTTCGGCGGAGGCGTGGCCAACTTCTTCGGCGGCGCCCTCAACACCATGGCCGGCGGCGTGGGCCAGATCTCGGTGGCCACCACCTCCGCCGCCTACCGGGCCAACATCCCCGCCCTGGCCAACCTGGGCGCGCCCGGCCGGCTGCTGTTTAGCTACGGCTTTATGGTCTATCTGGCCATCCTGCTGGCCGTGCTGCTGCGCTGGTTCCTCAACCGCACCCGCATGGGCCTCAACCTCCGCTCGGTGGGCGAAAACCCCGCCACCGCCGACGCCGCCGGCGTCAACGTCATCCGCTACAAGTACCTGGCCACCTGCATCGGCGCGGGGATCTCCGGCCTGGGCGGGCTGTACTACACCATGGACTACATCAAGGGCACCTGGGCCAGCGAGGGCACCATCGAGGCCCTGGGCTGGCTGGCCGTGGCCCTGGTCATCTTTGCCGTGTGGCGGTCCCTCAACGCCATCTGGGGCGCCTACCTGTTCGGCTTCCTCACCTGGCTGTACCTGTATATCCCGGGCCTGAGCCGCTCCAGCCAGGAGCTGTTCAAGATGCTGCCCTATCTGGCCACCATCCTGGTGCTGGTGGTGGTGAGCCTGCGGAAAAAGCGGGAGAATCAGCCGCCGGCACATCTGGGGCTGTCCTACTTCCGAGAGGAAAGATAAGCGAACAAAACGCCGCCCGCCGCAGCCGATGGAAACGGCTGCGGCGGGCGGCGTTTTTTCCGGACAGCAAAAGCCGGACGCCTGCTCCTGACGTCCGGCTCTGCCAAAGGAAAGAGGATACAATGAAATGAAAAGAAACTGTCTCTTGCAAGTGTTATGATACCCAAGAGTTGTTAACAATCAAATCTTAAGTTGTTACAAGAGCATTAAATCTCGGGGGTTTTTCGTAAAGTTGACGTAATGCAGCCAAACTGCCCCTCCGGGCGTGAAAAAGCAGCGGTCAGGCCGCTGCTTTTTCACAGGATCGGAGGATAGAATGAAAAGAAGTAATGTCTCTTGCAACACGAAGCATACAGAGGTATTGTTAAAAAAAGTAGCTGGAGTTGTTACAATTGTTTTAATTCTGGGGAAAATTCGGGGAATTTTTGCGCAGATCATGGAAAAAATCCTGGAGCAGAGCGGCGCACTCCTCTTTCAAGACCCCGCCGTATACCCGGGGGCGGTGGTTGAAGCGCTCGGCAAACAGGTCCAGCACCGAGCCGCAGGCCCCCGCCTTCTCGTCCCGGGCCCCGTAGCACACCGTGCCCACCCGGGCGTTGATGATGGCCCCGGCGCACATGGGGCAGGGCTCCAGCGTCACGTAGAGGGCGCAGTCGTGCAGATTCCAGCCCCCCACCGCCCGGCAGGCCTGCCGGATGGCCTCCACCTCCGCGTGGGCCACCGCGTCCCCCCGTTCCTCCCGGCGGTTGCAGCCCCGGCCGATCACCGCCCCGTCCTTTACCACCACGCAGCCCACCGGCACGTCGCCGTGCCCGGCGGCCTCCTCCGCCAGGGCCAGGGCCTGACGCATATACTCCTCCCGCTCCATAGGGGACCCACCTGCCTTTCTCTCCCCGCTATTGTACCCGGTTTTGGCATGGGGCGCAAGGCTCTGGCATAATGTGTACAGGTGTGCTATGATATCAAACAGGAAAACAGGTGATCGCGTGGAACAGGCCGTCTTTCTCCTCCTCATCGCCCTCAGCCTGGCGCTGGACGCCTTTGCCGTGTCGGTATCCAGCGGGGTGGCCGTCCCCGGCTTTGGGCCGGCCCAGGCACTCAAGCTGGGCGTGTGGTTCGGGGCCTTCCAGTTTGCCATGCCCCTGGCGGGCTGGCTGCTGGGCACCGGGGTCAGCGCCTATGTGGAGGCGGCGGACCACTGGATCGCCTTTGCCCTGCTGGCCCTCATCGGCGGACGGATGGCGGCAGGGGCCCTGGTTCAGGGCTGCGGGACCCAGGCGCGGCCCGAGCCGGCCGCCCTCACGCCGGGGCGGCTGACGGCCCTGGCGGTGGCCACCAGCATCGACGCCCTGGCGGTGGGCGTCTCCCTGACGTGCATGGAGGTGGACATCCTGACCGCCGCCGGGGTCATCGGGGCGGTGGCCTTCTGCCTGTCGGTGCTGGGGGGATTGCTGGGCCGGCGGCTGGGCTGCCTCTTCCAGCGGCGGGCCGAGCTGGCGGGCGGAATCGTCCTCATTCTGATCGGGGTCCGAATTTTGATCGAGCATCTGACGGGAGGGTAAGGACATGGAGCTTTGGCGCAGGCTGGCCCTGGACCCGGCGGCCCACCGGCTGGTGACCCTGGTGGGGGGCGGCGGCAAGACTACCCTGCTCTATGCCCTGGCGCGGCAGGCGGTGGACGCGGGCTACACCGTGGCCGTCACCACCACCACCCACATCCTGCCCCATCCCGGGCTCCCGCGGTCCGAACGGCCCACCCGGGCCCTGCTGGAGGCCCGGCGGGCGGTGACCGTGGGGACGGTGGGGGAGAAGGGCAAGCTGACCGGCCTGGAGAACCCGGCGGCCCTGCTGGACCTGGCCGGCGTGGTGCTGGTGGAGGGGGACGGGGCCAACCGCCTGCCCCTCAAAGCTCCGGAGGAGTGGGAGCCGGTGATCCCGCCGGAGAGCCGGGCGGTGCTGGCCGTGGCGGGGCTGGACGCGGTGGGCCGCCCCATCGGGGAGACCTGCCACCGGCCGGACCGGGCGGCGGCCCTGGTGGACAAGCCCCCGGACGCCCTCGTGACGGCGGCGGACGCGGCCCGGCTGCTGACCCACCCCCTGGGGGGGCGCAAGGGGGTCCCGGTCGGTGCGGCCTTCCGGTGCGTGCTCAACAAGGCGGACACGCCGGCCCGCCGGGCCGCCGGGGAGGTATGCGCGGCCCAGATTCGGGCCATGGGCCTTCAAGCCGTGCTGACGGCATTTCGGGAAGAGGAGCGTGACGGAAAATGCTGGTTTTGATCAAAGGGGCCGGGGACTTGGCCACCGGCACGGCGGTGCGGCTGCACCGGGCGGGGTTCCGGGTGGTGATGACCGACATCGCCCGGCCCACGGCGGTGCGGCGGACCGTGGCCTTCTGCCAGTGCATGTATGACGGGACGGCCCAGGTGGAAGGCATCGCCGCCCGCCGGGTGGAGACGGCGGAGGAGGCCGCGGCCTGCCTGACGGCGGGAGAGGTCCCCGTGCTGGCCGACCCGGAGGCGCGCATTCGGACCGAACTGCCCTTCGATGCCCTGGTGGACGCCATCCTGGCCAAGCGGAACCTGGGCACGGCCCTCACCGACGCCCCCATCGTCCTGGCCCTGGGGCCGGGTTTTACGGCGGGGGTGGACTGCCATGGGGTGGTGGAGACCAAGCGGGGCCACTACCTGGGGCGGCTCATCCTGGCCGGGAGCGCCATCCCCAACACCGGCGTGCCCGGCGACATCGGCGGCTATTCCGCCCAGCGGATCATCCGGGCCACGGCAGACGGAATCTTTGAGCCGGAGGTGGAGATCGGCCAGAGGGTGGAGACCGGAGCGCTGGTGGCCCGGGTGGATGGCACGCCGGTGTACGCCGCCATGCCGGGCATGGTGCGGGGAATGCTCCCCGCGGGCCTGCGGGTCACCCAGGGCATGAAGGCGGGGGACATCGACCCCCGGTGTGAATACGAGCACTGCTTCACCGTCTCGGACAAGGCCCGGGCAGTGGGCGGCGGCGTGCTGGAGGGGCTGCTGTACTTCCAGAGCCGCCGGGGCTGATACCCTTTGTAACCCAATGTAGCCGGAAACGGGGGATTTTTGGAGAAAGACCTGATAGGATAGGGGAGAAAAACGGTCCTGGAGGTCAAAACCATGAAAAAGCTGTCCCTTATGTTGATACTCCTCGCGCTGCTGGGCGCCTGTGCTCCGGCGGGCGGGGAGGCAGACCCCGCGCCGGAGCCCGAGCCCGAACACGCCGCCCTGTATCGCCAACTGGCCCTGTATATCCGCCAGGGGCTGACGGACTACCGGCTGCCGGGGAAATACACCCTGTCCTTCGGGCCCCTGGAGGAGGAACGAGACTACTTCCGAGCGCTGGAGGGGGAGAGCCTGTGCGCCGTGGTGGTGGAGGGGGGCGACGGTCTCCGCGGCGGGGGCTACTACAGCGTGGGCTGGGACGAGGAGGCCGACTGGTATGGCTTTCACAGCCGGTCGGAGCCCTTTTTGTCCGGAGACGAGGGGTACTGCCCCGAGGTGGACCCGGTCTGGACCCTGGAGATCGACACCGAGGCCCCGGCGGCGGAGGTCCCCCGATTCGACACTCCGCCGGTGCCGGTGGAGACGGTGACGGACCATCAGGACCCCTTCCGCACCGGAGGGGACTTCCACCGGGAGACCTACCACTACGTGGACCAGCGGCGAGGGCTGGACGTGATGGCGGACTACCCCCAGATCGGCTGGGTGCGGGGCTGGGACACCGAGGGCGTGGAAAAGTCGGTGGACGACCTGCTGCGGCAGGCGGCGGTGGAGGCGCCCTTCGACTTCGGCGGGGATTACGACATCCGGAAGGACGAAAACGGCGCGACGGAGGGAACCTATCAGATCACCCGGGAGGATGAGAAGTACCTCTCCGTGCGGTTTTACAGCTACTACGACTTCCGCTGGGCCGCCCACCCGAGCTGGGGGGAGCGGGGGGTCACCGTGGACCGGGCGACCGGGCGGCGGCTGGCCCTCACCGACGTGGTGGATTTCGACGGGGACGGCGGGGCCCTGATCCGCCGGTACGACTGGACGCCCCAGTGGACCTGCCCCGGGGGCGAGATGGAGTTCCTGGCCGGGGCGTTTGTGGACTGGGGCGAGAACGGCTATCTGGAGGACTTCTATCTGACGGAGGACAAGCTGGGGCTGATCGTACACTTTGGCCGGTATTACACCTGCATCGAAGCCAGCCTGGACAGCCTGCCCCTCAAGCTGGAGCTGTGAATGGAAAGCAGGGCGGAGGGGCAAGCTGGGAGATACAAAGATACAAAGGAGAATTCATACTATGAAAGAAATGTTGCTGTTTGTGCTCAAGGGCTGCCCCCACTGCCGGCTGGCCCTGCAATGCCAGGAGGAGCTGCTCCAGGCGCACCCGGAGTGGCGGGACATCCCCCTGCGCGTGATCGACGAGCGGGAGGAGGCCGACCTGGCTGACTCCTACGATTATTTCTATGTGCCCACCTATTACGTCGGCGGGGAGAAGGTCCACGAGGGCCACGCCGAGCGGGAGGACGTGGAAAAGGTGCTCCGGCTGGCGGCGGAGGAATAAAAAAGAGGCCCGGACAGTCCGGGCCTCTTTTTTACAGATCGTTGAGGGTATCCACATCCCGGAGCTCCCGGGGGTCGGCCGCCTCCACCAGGACCAGCCGGTCGGGATGGGCCTGGATCACCGCTCCGCCGCCGGCGTCGCCGGTGAGGGCAAAGAGCTCCGGGTAAAATTCCCTGGGAAAGAGCGCCGGGTTGCCCCGCTTTCCACCCCAGGACAGGGCGCAGATGCAGTCGGGCGATTCCTGAAAGGAATTTAGCAGACGTTTGATACTCTCCGTAGTCAGCCAGGGCTGGTCACAGACGGCGAACAGAGCCCCGTCCAGATCCTCCACCGCCGCCAGGCCCAGGGTGACGGACCTGGACTGGCCCAGGTCGGCAAAGGGATTTTCAAAGGCGTGGTAGCCCGCCTGGGCGGCCAGGGACAGGATCTCCGGGTAGCGGCTCACCACCACGGCCCGGTCAAAGAGGGCGGCGGGCAGGGCGGCGAAGGCCCGCTGGATCAGCGGCCTCCCCTCCACCGGGTGGAGCAGCTTGTTGGAGCCAAACCGGCTCCCTGCGCCGGAGGCCATCAGCACCGCCCCCACCGTCGCGGCGGCCCTCATCGCCAGAAGCCCGCCGGGCCCCGGCGGACGTAGCGGCCCTGCCGCTCCAGGACCACCCGGCCGCCCTCCACCGCCACCTGGCCGGACAGAAGCACCGTGTCGGCCCGGCCCCGGAGAGCCCAGCCCTCATAGGGGGTGTAGTCCACGTTCTGATATTGAGTTGCACTTGTAATACGACCGGTATAATTTTGATCAAATATTACAATATCTGCATCGCTGCCCACCGCCAGGACCCCCTTTTGGGGGTACATGCCGAAGAGCCGGGCGGGATTTTCCGCCAGCAACCGGGCCATGTCTGCGGCCGTGATGCGCCCCGAGGCCACAGCGTGGGTATAGAGCAGGGCGGGGCGATGCTCCACCCCGGGCAGGCCGTTGGGAATCTTGGAAAAGTCGTCCTTTCCCAGCTCCTTCACCCCGTGGAAGTCAAAGGAGCAGTGGTCGGTGCCCAGGGTGTCGATGTCCCCCCGCTCCAGAGCCTGCCACAGGGCCTGCTGGTCTTCCAGGGGCCGGGCGGGAGGGGAAAAGACGTACTTGGCCGACTCAAAGCCGGGCAGGCTGTAGCAGCTCTCGTCCAGCAGAAGATACTGGGGGCAGGTCTCCAGATAGACCTTCTGCCCCCGCTCACGGGCGGCCAGCGCGTGCTCCAGCCCCCGCCGGGTGGACAGGTGGACCACGTTTACCGGATACCCCGCGCACTCGGCGATGGCCAGCCAGCGGTTCACCGCCTCGGCCTCCACCGCCGGGGGGCGGGACCGGGGATGGGCGGAGGGGCCCAGGCGTCCGGCGGCCTTCTGCGCCCGGATGCCCGCGTTGACCAGGTCGCCGTTTTCACAGTGGCAGCCCAGCACGCCCCCTTCCCGGCCCACCGCCTGGATCACCTGGTAGGCTGCGGCGTCGCTCAGGCGCAGGTTGTCATAGGCCAGATAGACCTTGTAGGAGGTCACCCCCGCGGCGGTCATGTCCCGGAGCTCGGAGCGGATGCGGGGGTCCCAGTCCTTGATGGTCATGTGGAAGCCGTAGTGACAGCAGGCATTTCCGTCCGCCCGGCCGTGCCAGGTCTCCAGCGCGGAGGCCAGCGAGCAGCCCCGCTCCGGCTCGGCAAAGTCCAGCACGGTGGTGGTGCCCCCCGCCAGAGCCGCCCGGGTGCCGGTGAACCAGTCGTCCGCCGTCTCGTTGGCCAGGCCCTTGTTCATCTCGAAGTGGGTGTGGGTGTCGATCAAGCCGGGAAACACCAGCTTCCCGGCGGCGTCCAGCACCCGGCTGTCCCCCGCGGGCAGGGAGGGGCCGAGCTGGACGATCTTGTCCCCGTCCACCCGCAGATCGGCCCTCTGCGGGCCGTCCGGCAGGACCAGGACGCCGTTTTGAATCAGAATCGACATAGGGGCCTCCTTTACACCAGGTAGAGCAGAATGGGCACCAGGAGCTTGCCCGCCGCCGTCACCAGAGTGATGGTCCAGAAGCTGCTCAGGGCGGAGGAGGGGCTGCCGGTGCGGCCCTCCCAGGTCTTCAGCATGGTTTGAAAGTTGGTCTCACGGGCCCGGCGGCCGGAGGCCAGGTCGGCCAGGGTTTTTACCGACGAATAGGCGCCCAGGGCCAGCCAGGCCAGAAACAGCACCAGCCGGAAGGTCCCCATGGGCCCCTTCCACAAAAACAGGATCAGGGTCAGGGCCGTGCCCCCCAGCGTGGTGGCGCGGTAGAGAAGATTGCCGGTCCGGGCGGCTTTTTCATACATGTGACGCTCCCCCTTTCCCCCGTTTAGGGGGTAATGCTGCGCTGGGCAAAGGCCGAGAGGAGGCAGTCCATGTCGGGGCGCACCAGCATGGGCTCCCCGGCGGCCTGGATGCCGTTGGCCACGTCCTTCAGGCCGTTGCCCGTGACCACGCTGACCACGGTGGAGGCCGGGTCGATGAGCCCCAGCTCCAGAGCCTTTTTCACCCCGGCGGCGCCGGTAACCCCTGCGGGCTCCCCAAAGACCCCGCAGGTGCGGCCCAGCAGCCGCATGGCGGCCAGGATCTCCCCGTCGGAGACGTTCACGGCCACGCCCTGGGACTCCCGAATGGCCATCAGAGCCTTGTCGGCGTTGCGGGGCACCCCCACGGCGATGGAGTCGGCCAGGGTGTTCTCCTCCATGGGGGACCAGGGCTCCCCGGTCTGGATGGCCCGGTTCAGGGGGCAGCAGCCCTCCGCCTGGACCGAGATGAGCCGGGGCAGGCGGTCGATGAGCCCGGCGGCGTACAGGTCCTTGAGCCCCTTCCAGGCCCCGGCGATGGTGCAGCCGTCCCCCACCGACAGGGCGATGTAGTCCGGGACCTGCCAGCCGAGCTGCTCCAGGATCTCCAGCGTCACCGTCTTTTTCCCCTCCAGCAGGTAGGGGTTGATGGCGGCGTTGCGGTTATACCAGCCCCACTTGTCGATGGCGGCCTTACTGAGCTCGAAGGTGTCCTCATAGGAGCCGTCTACGGTGATGACGGTGGCACCGAAGATCATGAGCTGGGCCACCTTGCCCTTGGGCGCCCGGGCGGGCACGAAGATATAGGTGTGGAGCCCCGCCGCCGCCGCGTTGCCCGCCAGGGAGGAGGCGGCGTTGCCGGTGGAGGAGCAGGCGATGGTGTCCGCCCCGGCCTCCCGGGCCTTGACCACCGCCATGGCGGAGGCCCGGTCCTTCAGAGAGGAAGTGGGATTCTGGCCGTCGTCCTTGATGTAGAGGGCCTTGAGCCCCAGGACCTGGGCCAGACGCGGGGCGGGGTACAGCGGGGACCAGCCCACCCGCAGAGGGGTGGGAGGGGAGTCGGGCTCCACCGGCAGGAAGGGCCGGTAGCGCCACATGGAGTAGTCCCGACAGCCGGAGAGCGTTTCACGGGAAACGAGGGTGCGGATGTAGCCGTAGTCGTACTGTATGTCCAGCATCCCGCCGCAGGTACAGATGGTGAGGCCGGGGACGGCCTCGTACTCCGCGCCGCAGCGGACGCACTTGGCATGGGTGACGTTTTTCAGCATAGCGTCTCCTTTATAGGCTCTTGAGCACGCCGGCGGCCTCGTTGAAGGCGTCGATCCGCTCATCCAGCGCCTCCGCCTGGCCGTGGACGCCCTTCCAGGTCTTGTCCTCGTCGTACCACAGGTCGTTGAGCTCGGCCATGGTACGGCCCTGCTGCTCCACCCAGGTGTAGTATTTCAGATTGTGGATGCGCTTGCGGTCCCGGTAGCCCAGCTCGGCCATGGAGTCGGTCCGCAGGCCCAGCAGGTGCAGGTGGTGGTCCACCGCCGCCGCCTTGGCGTCGTAGGGGCCGTACTGGTCGGCCAGCTCCCGGATGCGGCTGCCGTACATGGCGGCCGAGTCGGTGAGGACGGTGCACACCACGTCCCGCTCCGTCATCTCGTAATACTTGGCCATCTTGATGCAGCACAGCACGTTGGCGATGCCGGAGATGCCCAGCCAGGACAGCTTGGACAGGGTCTCGCCGTCCACGCCGGCCTCCTCCTTCAGGTATTGCAGGCCCGCCGGGTCGTTGAACAGACGCAGCAGCCGCTGGGAGTCCTCGTCGTCGATGTCGATGACCATGTCGGTGTTTTTCACGTTGTGAATCCAGGGGATGTGCTTGTCGCCGATACCCTCGATGCGGTGGTCGCCAAAGCCGTTGCACAGGATGGTGGGGCACTGGAGAGCCTCGCCCACCGCCAGCTTCATGGTGGGGTAGACCTCCTTCAGGTAGTCGCCGCAGCCGATGGTGCCCGCCGAGCCGGAGGTGAAGCAGGCCCCCGCCATCCGGTCGCCGGGGCGCTTGATGGCCTCGAACACAGTCGCGATGGCGTCACCGGTGACCTGATAGTGCCACAGGTGGTTGCCCATCTCCTCAAACTGGTTGAAGATCATATACTGGGGGTCGCCCTTGAGCTCGTTGGTCTTGTCAAAGATCTCCTTCACGTTGGACTCGCAGCCCGGGGTGGCGATGACCTCCGCCCCGATGGAGTGGAGCCAGTCAAACCGCTCCCGGCTCATCTCGGCGGGCAGGATGGCCACGCCGTGGACCCCCAGCAGCTTGGAGTTGAACGCCCCGCCCCGGCAGTAGTTGCCCGTGGAGGGCCATACCGCCTTGTGATACCCGGCGTCGAACTGGCCGGTGACCAGCCGGGGGACCAGACAGCCGTAAGAGGCCCCCACCTTGTGACAGCCGGTGGGGAACCACTTGCCCACCAGAGCCACGATGCGGGCGTTCACGCCCGTGAGCTCCGGGGGCAGCTCCACATAGTTGGGCACCGCCTGGTACAGCCCGCCGCTCTCCCGGGCCTCGTTCTTCCAGGTGATGCGGAACAGGTTCACCGGGTCCACGTCCCACAGCCCCGTCTTGGCCAGCTTGTCCTTGATCTTGCCGGGGATGGTCTCCGGGTCCTTCATCTGCCGGTAGGTGGGGATGACGATCCGGTTTTCCCGGGCCTTTTGAATGTTGCGCTCCAGCGCTTCCTTGTTTACGGTCAGGTCGATCATGGCGACGCCTCCTTATAATACGCGGTCTATGATATGCTCTTACGTCCATGATAGCACATGGTGAGGAGAAATCAAGTCATATTACACAAAATGTTAGGCAGACAAAATAATTTTTAGATTCCAGGGCCCGCGCACCCGAAAATTTGGGGGAGGGGGCGCGGTGCTTCCCCCTTCCCTTCTCCCGCGGAATCGGGTATAATAGGCTCAACAAGGAGGTGCGCATTGTGGAAGTTGGAAGAAGCATCAACCGGGTGGACGCCGCCGACAAGGTGACGGGCCGGGCCCGGTATACCGACGATTTTCACGAGGGTCCCATGCTGGTGGCGAAGATTCTCCACAGCACCATCGCCAACGGCGTCGTAAAGTCCATGGATATCTCCGCCGCCCAAGCCCTGCCCGGCGTCGTTAAGGTGGTCACCTGCTTCGACGTGCCCGACATCCAGTTCCCCACCCCCGGCCACCCCTGGTCGGTGGAGAAGGCCCACCAGGATATCTCCGACCGGAAGCTGCTCGCCTCACGGGTGCGCTACTACGGAGACGACATCGCCGCCGTGGTGGCTGAGGACACCGTCACCGCCGACCGGGCCCTTAAGCTCATCCGGGTGGAGTACGAGGAGTACCCCGTCTGCCTGGACCCGGAGGAGTCCATGCGGGGCGGCGGCATACCCATCCACCAGGAGTACCCCAACAATGTGCTGGCCCACATGGATCTGCGCACGCCCATGCCGCCGTCCGATTTCCAGTCCGTGGAGGACGTGCTGGCCTGCCCCGCCTACCACCACTTCCGGGGCCGCTATGAGACCCAGCAGGTCCAGCACTGCCACATCGAGCCCCCCATCTCCTACGCCTACATGGAGGCCGGCCGCATCACCGTGGTTACCTCCACCCAGATCCCGCACATCGTCCGGCGGGTGGTGGGGCAGGCGCTGGGGATCGGGTGGGGCAAGATCCGGGTCATCAAGCCCTACATCGGCGGCGGCTTCGGCAACAAGCAGGAGGTGCTCTACGAGCCCCTCAACGCCTTCCTCACCACCCAGGTGGGCGGACGGGCGGTGAAGCTGGACATCTCCCGGGAGGAGACCTTCCAGAACACCCGCTCCCGCCACCCCATCGCCTTCGACGTGGAGGCCGCTGTGGACGGGGACGGCTACCTCATGGCCCGCTCCTGCCGGGCGGTGTCCAACCAGGGCGGCTACGCCTCCCACGGCCACTCCATCGTCGCCAACGCCGTCACCGGCTTCCGTCAGCTCTATCTGGACCGGCTCGGCCACCACTCCGAGGCCTACACCGTCTACACCAACCTGCCTGCCCCCGGCGCTATGCGGGGCTACGGCATCCCACAGTGCAACTTCGCCGTGGAGTGCATGATGGAGGACATCGCCCGCCGGTACGGGCTGGACCCCTTCGAGTTCCGGCTCCAGAACATCATGCCCCTGGGCTACAAGGACCCCTTCAACGGCATCACCTGCCACTCCACCGGCCTGGCCGAGTGCATGAAAAAGGGGGCCGAGGCCATCCACTGGTCCGAGCTGCGGGAGAAATACAGGAACCAGACCGGCCCCGTCCGGCGGGGCGTGGGTATGGCGGTCTTCTCCTACAAGACCGGCGTGTATCCCATCTCTCTGGAGACCTCCTCCGCACGGATGGTCCTTAACCAGGACGGCACCGTCCAGCTCCACCTGGGCGCCACCGAGATCGGCCAGGGCGGCGACACCGTGTTCTCCCAGATGGCCGCCGAGACCATCGGCATCCCCACCGAGGACGTACATATCGTCTCCTTCCAAGACACCGACACCGCCCCCTTTGACACCGGCGCCTACGCCTCCCGGCAGACCTATGTCACGGGAAAGGCCATCCAAAAGACCGGCCGGATTTTCCGGGCGCGGGTGCTGGAGTACGCCGCCGAGGTGCTTCAACTGGACCAGGCGGCGCTGGATATCCGCGGCCGGGACGTGGTGGAAAAAACCTCCGGCGCGGCTCTGCTCTCCCTGGAGGCCCTGGCCATGGAGGCCTTCTATTCCCTGGAGCACAGCGTCCACATCACCGCCGAGGCCACCAGCCACTGCAAGGAGAACACCTTTGCCTTCGGCTGCTGCTTCGCGGAGGTGGAGGTGGACATCCCCCTGGGCAAGGTCAAGATCCGGAACATGGTCAACGTCCACGACTCCGGCAAGCTCATCAACCCCGCCCTGGCGGAGGCCCAGGTCCACGGCGGCATGTCCATGGGCATCGGCTACGCCCTCAGCGAGGAGATGAAGTTCGACGACAGGGGACGGCTGCTCAACGGGAACCTGCTGGATTACAAGCTGCCCACCGCCATGGATCACCCCGAGCTCCGCGCCCTCTTCGTGGAGACCGACGACCCCTCCGGCCCCTTCGGCAACAAGGCCCTGGGCGAACCGCCCTCCATCCCCGTGGCCCCCGCCATCCGGAACGCCATCCTTCAGGCCACCGGCGTGGCCCTGAACCGCCTGCCCATGAATCCCCAGCGGCTGGTGGAGGCCTTTACCGCCGCCGGGCTCATCGACGCAAAGGGGGAGTAATCGTGTACGACATCACATCCATCTATCAGGCCCAAAGCGCAGACGACGCCATCGCCGCCCTCCGGGCCGATCCGTCGGCGGTGGTCATCGCCGGCGGCACCGACGTGCTCATCAAGTGCCGGGAGGGCAAGCTGGCGGGCTGCCGCCTGGTGTCCATCCACGAGCTCCAGGAGGAGCTGGCCGGGGTACACCTGGACGACAGCGGCGACGTCCGCATCGGGTCCCTCACCACCTTCCGGGGGGTCACCTACAGCGACGTGATCCGGAAAACCGTCCCCGTGCTGGGCGAGGCCGCCGACACTGCCGGCGGGCCCCAGCTCCGGGCGGCGGGCACCATCGGCGGCAACGTCTGCAACGGCGTTACCTCCGCCGACACCGCCTCCACCCTCATGGCCCTGGACGCCCAGATGCACGTCAAGGGCCCCGACGGCTGGCGGATCATCCCCATTGGGGCGTGGTACCAGGGCGTGGGCAAGGTGGCCCTCGCCCACGACGAGCTGCTGATGCAGATCGTCATCCCCAAGGCCCACTATGCGGGCTGGAGCGGCCACTACATCAAGTACGCCCAGCGCAATGCCATGGACATCGCCACCTTGGGAGTGTCCTGCCTGGTGAAGCTGTCCGCGGACAAACGGACCGTGGAGGACGCCCGTCTGGCCTTCGGCGTGGCGGGACCCGTCCCCATGCGGGCTTTGACGGCGGAAAATGGCGTAAAGGGAATGGCCTTGTCGGAAGCTGTCGAGAGGATCGGGGCCCTGGCCCTGGCCGACGTCAATCCCCGGACGAGCTGGCGGGCATCCCGGGAATTCCGCATCCAGTTGGTATCCGAGCTCTCCGGTCGGGCGCTGGCCGAGGCCGCCAGGAAGGGAGGTGCACAGATATGATGCAGATTCTGCATATGACCGTCAACGGCAAGGACGTGGAGGTGGGCATCGACCCGCGGGAATCCCTGGCCGACACCCTGCGGGAGCGGCTGGGGCTCACCAGCGTGAAAAAGGGTTGTGAGGTGGGGGAGTGCGGCGCCTGCACCGTCCTGGTGGACGGCACGGCCATCGACTCGTGCATCTACCTGTCCGTCTGGGCGGAGGGGAAGAGCATCCTCACGGTGGAGGGGCTCCAAGACCCGGACACCGGCGCGCTCAGCCCCATCCAGAGGGCCTTCGTGGAGGAGGCCGCCGTCCAGTGCGGCTTCTGTACGCCGGGCATCATCCTGTCCGCCGTGGAGATCGTGGGCTCGGGAAAGACCTACACCCGGGACGAGCTGCGCAAGCTCATTTCCGGCCACCTGTGCCGCTGCACCGGCTATCAGAACATCCTCAACGCCGTGGAGCGGGCCGTGAACGAGTGCAGCAAGCTCGTGGGCCGGGAAGACGCCTGAAAACGCCTGAAAAGACAGAAGTCCCCCGGCGCTCATTGAGCACCGGGGGACTTTTCATCACTCATTTCCAGATGGAGCTTCTCCGCCTTCTGCTGGGCATCCCGGAGGATGTTGATGCCGTTGCCAATGTAATATAAACTATTTTAAGGGGATGAAAATGGGCGTTGAGAAGAAAATTTATAGCTTCCGCCTTGAAATAGGACTGATAGAAGACTTACAGACTTATGCCAAGCAGGAGAACAGGAAACTTTCCAATCTGGTCGAGACGGTCTTGAAGCGCTCTGTGAAAGAACAAAAGGCAAGAGAAAAAAGCTCCCCGGACTGAAAGTCGGTATTCATAAGACAGTAACAGCCACAGGAGTTTGCACTGCTGCGGCTGTTCTTGTATCCTCTGCTGCTATGTGATAATATGTCACTAAACAGACTTACAAATTGGGATTTGTTGGAGGAGATTAAATGGCGAACATCTTAACAGCCATGCGGATAATATGCGCTCTGCTGATTCTAATTTTTCCGGCGTTTTCAACGTGGTTCTACTTATTCTATCTGCTTGGAGGAATTACGGACGCCGTGGACGGCACAGTAGCGCGCAAATCGGGAAACGCAACGGCTTGGGGGGCTAAATTTGACACAATAGCAGACATCTTTTTCGTACTGGCTGTGCTTATTAAAATTATCGGTTCTGTTGTTGTCCCGTCATGGCTGCTGATTTGGATCAGTATTATCGCAATCATTAAAGCTGTAAATATAATCGTCGGCTTTATTCGATGCCATCGGTTTGCCACAGTGCATTCTGTATGGAATAAAGTTTGCGGAATCATAGTATTTGTTCCTCCGCTGTTTATCGGAAGCGAATATGCATGGCAGGCAAAGGCCCTGGTGGTCATATTTGCGTGTATCATTGCAAGTGTGGCCGCTATTCAGGAATCCGTTTACATTATTAAGGGCTATCATGTGGAGTGACAAATTCCGACTTTTCGAGCAGATACAATGGCGCACTTCTATACGGGTATCTCCTGTACGTGCGTGAAACGAGACTGAACACCCCGGACACCTGAATGTCCGGGGTATTTTGCGTCACTGTGTTCCGAACAAGGGACTACACCGCTTGCGCCGCTTTGCGGCTATCCACATTATGAGATGCAGGAACGGCGTGACTTCGAAAGTCACGCCGTTCCTGCATCTAACGGTCTTACGGATACTGCCCCGATGGTCCGGGGAGCTTTTTACAGGTAGAATCAGGCCGTCATATCCTTGGGGCCACCCTCGGCCACGGTGAAGTCAGCGGCCGTAGCGGCCTTCACGTCGTCCACGGTGAACTCGGGGTTGATTTCGGTCATGACCAGGCCGTCCTTGGTCACATCGAACACACACATTTCGGTGATGATCTTGGTGACGCAGTGCACGGCGGTGTAGGGCAGGGTGCACTTCTTCAGAATCTTGGGATTGCCCTTGGCGGTATGCTCCATAGCCACGATGACGTTCTTCGCGCCCACCAGCAGGTCCATGGCGCCGCCCATGCCCGGCATCTTCTTGCCGGGGATGATCCAGTTGGACAGAGAGCCCTCCTGGTCCACTTCCAGGCCGCCCAGAATGGTGGCGTTCACATGGCCGCCGCGGATAAAGGCAAAGGAGGTGGCGGAGTCTACATAGCAGCCGCCCAGACCGGCCTGCGCAGGGGAGCCGCCCGCATCCGTCTTATACTTGGGCTCGGCCTCCTCAGCGGTGGGCTTGGGGCCGGTGCCGATGATGCCGTTCTCGGACTGGAGCGTGACCTTCACGCCTTCGGGCAGGTAGGCGGGGACCATGGTCGGCAGGCCGATGCCCAGGTTCACCACGTCGCCGTCCTTCAGCTCTTTGGCAACACGTTTGGCGATAAAGCCCTTGATCTCAGACTTTTCCATTATGCTTTCCCTCCATCCACGATGTACTTGATGTAGGCGCCGGGAGTGACTACGTTCTCGGGCTCAATGGCACCGATCTCCACCAGATTGTCGGCCTCGGCAATGACCACGTCGGCGGCGGTGGCGGCCACCACGTTGAAGTTGCGGGTGGTGCCCTTGTACCACATGTTGCCGGCCTTGTCGATTTTATATGCGTTGACCAGCGCAAAGTCGGCGTGCAGAGGCTTCATCAGCAGGTACTCCTTGCCGTCGATGGTCTGCTTGCCCAGGCAGAGGGGAGAGTCCTCCACGATGGTGCCCACGCCGGTGGGGGTGAGCACGCCGCCCAGACCGGCGCCGCCGGCCCGGATCATCTCTGCCAGGGAGCCCTGAGGGATCAGGTTGACCTCCAGGGTCTTGTCCACCATGTTCTGAGTGGCCACGTCGGGGGTCATACCCACATGGGTGGCGATGACGCGCTTGACCTGCTTGTTATGGACCAGCTTGGCCATGCCGTACAGATCTCCGTCGGGGCCGGTCGCCATGCCGCAGTCGTTGCCAATGATGGTAAAACCGCTTTTGCCGCTCTTAGACAGAGCGTCAATGATCTTGTGGGCGCTGCCGCACCCCAGGAAGCCGCCGAACATGATAGTGGCCCCATCGGGAATCATCGCTACGGCTTCCTCAACAGAAATAATTTTTGCCACAGTTTTTCCCTCCTGCTGCTAGTTTGGTAATCCCTTCGATAACGCGCTCCAGCGGGCGGACCCAGAAGGGGCCGCCCGCCAGACCTATTATCACTATTATCTTAGCACGTTTTGGAGCGGGTATCAACACCCGAGACCAAGAGTTTATAAGGAATTCAGCACTTTTCGAAGATGGTGGCAACGCCCTGGCCGCCGCCGATGCACAGCGTGGCCAGACCCTTTTTGGCGTCGGGGCGCTTGAGCATCTCGTGGAGCAGGGTGACGATGATGCGGGCGCCGGAGCAGCCGACGGGATGGCCGATGGCGATGGCGCCGCCGTTGACGTTGACCTTGCTCATGTCAAAGTGCAGCTCACGGGCCACGGCGATGGACTGAGCGGCAAAGGCCTCGTTGGCCTCCACCAGGTCCATGTCCTCGATGGTCAGGCCGGCCTTGCTCATGGCCTGACGGGAGGCGGGCACGGGGCCCACACCCATGATCTTCGGGTCCACGCCGCCCTGGCCCCAGGAGACCAGCTTGGCCATGGGCTTGAGGCCATACTTCTCAACGGCCTCGCCGGAGGCCACGATGATGGCGGCCGCGCCGTCGTTGATGCCGGAGGCCTGGGCGGCTGTGACGCGCTGCACGTGCTTGTGGGCGTCGGCCTCGTGGCACTCGGTCACCTCAAAGGTGTGGACGATCTCGTCCTCCACGCCCTCGGGACCGCAGGGGAAAGCGCCCTTCAGCTTGGCGATGCCCTCGACGGTCACGCCGGCCTTGGGGAACTCATCCACCTTGAACTCCACCATTTCCTTCTTCTTCTTGATCATCACGGGCACGATCTCGTCGGCAAACTTGCCGGCCTTCTGAGCGGCCTCGGTCTTCTGCTGGGAGGAGGCGCCGAAGGCGTCCAGCTCCTCGCGGGTGATGCCCCACACGTCACAGATGTTCTCGGCGGTGGTGCCCATGTGATAGTTATTGTAAGCGTCCCACAGGCCGTCCTTGATCATGGTGTCTACGGCCTTCTTGTCGCCCATGCGGGCGCCCCAGCGCTCGTCGGGGAGGGCAAAGGGAGCGGCGGACATGTTCTCGGTGCCGCCGGTCACAATGATGTCGGCGTCACCGGCCTGGATGGTACGGGCGGCCTCGATGACGGACTTCATGCCGGAGCCGCAGACCATGCCGACGGTGTAGGAGGGGACGGAGAAGGGAATGCCGGCCTTCACGCTGACCTGGCGGGCCACATTCTGGCCCAGGCCGGCGGTCAGCACACAGCCGAACATGACCTCATCCACGTTCTCGGGGGCGACATTGGCGCGCTTCAGGGCTTCCTTGACCACGATCGCGCCCAGATCGGCTGCGGGGACATCCTTCAGAGAGCCACCAAAATTACCAACAGCAGTACGGCAGCAGTTTACAATGTACACTTCGCGCATGACATTACCTCCATCAATTATGAGTTTTGCATAATTTAAATGATTCGCTTCCCTTCAATTTTCAATTATACACGATTGTCCCTAAAAAAGCAACGAAAAAGTATCGAATATTTGCACAATACAAATAATACGATTCACAAATAGCTTTTGCATAGAAATGATAGTGGTAGCACCAATCTGAGAAAAAACGTCCGATTTGCAAGGGGTCTGGACGTTTCAACCAATAGGGAAGAATTCACCCAATGGTTAAAAAAGGCGCTTTTTACAAAAAAGTGCGCAAAAAATTTTTCTTGACAGGGGGAAAAGACGGTGCGCCCGGGCTGAAAAAGGGGTCTCAGCCCCCCCAGGAAGGGAGGGCAAAAAAACGACGGAGGACCGGAAAAAACGATGCGCTGGACAGAACAAAATTCCTGCCAGCGCAACGAAAAGCGGGAAGAGCGCCCTCAGGGAGCCGCTGCACCGTATTCCTCGATAAGCTTGGACGACAGCTTCACCGGGTCCTCGCCCTTTTTCACCTTGAGGGAGAGGTAGGGCTTGTCGCCCGCCGAGAAGAGCAGCCGGCCCCGGTAGGCGGGACGGCCCGCGATGGCCGACACCCGGGCCAGGTCCGGGTCCCGCAGGGTGAAGTTGAGCCGCTCTCCCCGCTGAGCGATCTCAGTGATGCCGCACTTGGCCGCCGCCGCCCGCAGCAGAGCCACCGAGATCAGGTTGTTCACCGGCCGGGGCGGGTCGCCGTAGCGGTCCACCAGCTCGTCCACCAGGTCGTCCGCCTCCTCCTCGCTGCGGATGCGGGCGATGCGGCGGTACAGGTCCATGCGCTGCTCCGGCGAGGGGACGTAGCGGTCCGGGATGGAGGCTGCCACGGTGAGGTCGGCGGCGCACTCGGCCCGAAGCTCCGGCTTTTCTCCCCGCTCCTCCAGCACCGCCTCCTCCAGCAGCTTCAGGTACATGTCGTAGCCCACGCTCAACAGGAAGCCGGACTGCTCGGGGCCCAGCACGTTGCCCGCTCCGCGGATCTCCAGGTCCCGCATGGCGATCTTGAAGCCGGAGCCGAATTCCGCGAACTCCCGGATGGCACCCAGGCGCTTGGCCGCCACTTCGGTGAGCACCTTGCCCCGGCGGTAGGTCATGTAGGCCGACGCCCGGCGCGCCGACCGGCCCACCCGGCCCCGGATCTGGTGGAGCTGGGCCAGACCCAGGTGGTCGGCGTCCTCAATGATGAGGGTGTTGGCGTTGGGGATGTCGATGCCCGTCTCGATGATGGTGGTGCACACCAGGATGTCCAGATCCCCGTCGGTCATGTGGCTCATCACGTCGGAGAGCTCATCCTGGGTCATCTTGCCATGGCCCACACCGATGCGGGCCTCCGGCAGAAGGGCCTGGATGCGGGCGGCGGTGCGCTCGATGGTCTCCACCCGGTTGTGGAGGTAGTAGACCTGGCCGCCCCGCTCCAGCTCCCGCTTCATGGCGTCGGCCAGCACCCCCCAGTCGTGCTCCAGCACATAGGTCTGCACCGGCAGACGGTCCTGAGGGGGCTCCTCCAGCGTGGACATGTCCCGGATGCCGCTCAGGGCCATGTTCAGCGTGCGGGGAATGGGCGTGGCCGACAGGGTGAGCACGTCCACCTGCTTGCTCAGTTCCTTCAGCTTTTCCTTATGGGCCACCCCGAAGCGCTGCTCCTCGTCCACCACCAGCAGGCCCAGGTCCTTGAATTTCACGTCCTTCTGGAACAGCCGATGGGTGCCGATGAGCAGGTCGATCTTCCCCGCCTGGAGCTTTTGCAGGGTGGCACGCATCTGACCGGCGGTGCGGAACCGGGAGACCACGTCGATCTCCACCGGAAACTTGGCGAAGCGGCGCTTGGCGGTGAGATAGTGCTGCCGGGCCAGGACGGTGGTGGGGGCCAGTATGGCCGCCTGCTTGCCGTCCAGCACGCACTTCATGATGGCCCGGAAGGCCACCTCCGTCTTGCCGTAGCCCACGTCGCCGCACAGGAGCCGGTCCATGGGAGTGGCCTTCTCCATGTCCCGCTTGATCTCCGCGATGCAGCGGAGCTGGTCGTCGGTCTCGGTATACTCAAACTGGTCCTCGAACTCCTTCTGCCAGGGGGAGTCGGGGGAAAAGGCGTAGCCGGGCAGGCGCTGGCGCTCGGCGTAGAGCTGGATCAGCCCCTTGGCCAGGTCGGCCACCGCCTTTTTGGCCCGGGTCTTGGCCTTCTCCCAGTCGGCGCCGCCCAGCTTGGACAGTTTTTTGGCCTCCACGTTCTCGCCCGCGCCGATGTACTTGCTCACCAGGTCCAGTTGGGTGGCCGGGACGTACAGCACGTCCGCCCCGGCGTAGTTGATCTTCACATAGTCCTTCTGCACCCCGTCGGCCGTCATCTTCACCATGCCCACATACCGGCCGATGCCGTGGTGCTCGTGGACCACCAGGTCGCCGGGGGAGAGGTCGGCGTAGGAGTCCAGCTTCTGCCGGTTGGTCTGCTTTTTAGGCCGGGGCTTCCTGGGGGCCGCCGGGCGGCCCTCGGTGAGCACCGCCAGCTTGGCGTCGGGGTACTCGAAGCCCGCCGACAGCCCGCCCACGCAGAGCACCGCCTGGCCCGGGCCGGGCAGGTCGTGGAGGGCAAAGTCCACCGCCGAGCGTACCTTCTCCTCCCGCAGCAGGGACTGGAGGTTTAAGCAGCGCTGCTCCCCCCCGGCCAGCACCACCGCGCCGAAGCCGGCGCCCTGGTAGTGGCGCAGGTCACCGGCGGCGGTCTCCAAGCTGGCCCCGTAGGAGGGGAGCTGCTTGGCCATCACGTCCAGCATCACCCGGGGCCGCAGGGGATAGGACGAGGAGGCAAAGGCATCCAGGAAGCACACCGGGTAGTCGCCCAGGACCCGGCAGAGCTCCTCCATGGTGCGGGCGTACACCGCCAGCTCACCCGATACCTGGCCACCCTCCAAAAGGGTCTTAACATCTTCCTCCAGCCGCCACAGGTAGTGCTTGGCCCGCTCCGCCACCCGGGGGCTCTCGCAGAACAGGACCACCGCGTCCTCGGGCAGATAGTCCGCCGCCGTGGCCATCTGGGGATAGATCAGGGCCAGATAGCGGTCCACCGCCGGAAAGGCCACCCCGGCCTGGAACCGCTCCCGGTCCTCGTTCAGGGTGGCCAGCAGGGCGGGGTGGGAGGGCTTGGACTTCTCGACCCGGGCGATCAGGCCGTCCAGGGCCTCCAGCAGCCCGGGGAAGCCGCCGGGAGCGAACTGGGGCAGCACCTCGGAGGCGGGGAGGATCTCCGCCTCCCGCAGATTTACCGTCCGCCGCTGGCTGGACACATCGAACAGGCCCATGGAGTCGATCTCATCCCCGAAGAACTCCGCCCGCACCGGCCTGTCAAAGGCGGGGGAAAAAACGTCCAGGATGCCGCCCCGCAGGGCAAACTGCCCCACGCCCTCCACCTGCTCGCACCGGGTGTAGCCCGCCGCCGCGAGCCGCTCGGCCAGCTCGGGCAGATCGTGGGACTCCCCCACCCGCAGCATCTGGGCGCACTGGGTCAGCAGGGTGCGGGGCAGGGTGCGCTGGAGCAGGGATTCCACCGTACACACCGTCAGGGGAGACTCCCCCGCCGCCAGCGCCCGCAGCGCCGAAAGCCGCCGGTGCTCCCACTGGCGGGAGACCACGGCGGCGTTGTGAAAGGTGAAGTCCCGGGCGGACAGCCGCCGGACGGCCTGGCCGGTAAAGGCGGTCAGGTCCTCAGCCAGACGGTCGGCCTCGGTCTCGTCGGCGCACAGCAGCACCACCGGGCGGCCCGTCTGCTGCCAGATCCCGGCGGCAAAGTGGGCTCGGTGGACGGCGGACAGGCCGGACACCGCCGCCGGACAGCCCCCCGAGTCGAGAGCTGCCAGCAGGCGGGGGAATTCCGGTACTCCGGAGAGGATCTGGGTGAGTAATTTCATGGCAGCCTCCCATTCTGAAATTGAAAATTAGGAAAAAAGTGACACCAAAAGACCGGATTTTTTCGAAGCGGGGGACTCTGCGGGAGCCGCCTGGGACTGGCGCTGGGCCTGGACGCGGGGCGGGAGCTGGCGGACGGGGATTAGCCGTTATATCGGCTCATGGCCCGGTCGGGGCCCTCCCGGATGAGGCATTCCACCGCGTCCGCCGCGCGCTTCACCGCCGCATCCACCGCCTTCTTGTCCTCCCCCTGGAGCTTGCCCAGCACCCAGTCGGCCATGTCGTAGTCCGGACGGGGCTTTTCCCCTACGCCCACCCGGACCCGGGGAAACTGGTCGGTGCCCAGATGCTGGATCAGGTTTTTCAGCCCGTTGTGGCCCCCCGCGCTGCCCCCCTTCCGGATGCGCAGCCTGCCCGGCGGCAGGGCCACGTCGTCGGATACCACCAGCACCCGCTCCGGCGGCACCTTGTAAAAGGCGGCGGCCTCCCGGGCGGCCTCGCCGGACAGATTCATATAGGTCACCGGCTTCATCAGCAGCACCTTGGCTCCGCCCAGCTCCACCGTGTTGGTGAGGGCGCGGAATTTCAGGCGCTGAACGGGCACGTCCTTGCGGGCGGCGATCTCGTCGGCCACCTGAAAGCCCACGTTGTGGCGGGTGTTCTCATACGGGTCCCCGGGGTTGCCCAGGCAGACCAGCAGCCATTCCACGCCGCCGGAGGAGCGATTCTTGCCAAAAAACATAATTACCTCAATCGAAACGACACAGGGGCGGAGCATCGCTCCGCCCCTGTGCATTGGTGTTGAAAACGGTCCTTAGAGAAAGAGCTTGGAGACAGAGACTTCCTCGTAGATGCGCTCGATGGCCTCGGCAAACATGTGGGCCACGGAGATATATTTGATCTTATCACACTTTACTTCGGGGCGGGCGGGAACGGTGTCGAGGAACACCATCTCCTTGAGGGCGCTTTTCTCGATGCGCTCGATAGCCGGGCCGGAGAGCACGCCGTGGCTGGCGCAGGCGATGACCTCGGTGGCCCCGCCCAGCTCCACCAGAGCCTGGGCCGCGCCGCAGATGGAGCCCGCGGTGTCCACCATGTCGTCGAAGAGGATGACCTTCTTGTCCCGCACGTCGCCGATGATGTTCATGACCTCGGAGGAGTTGGCCTTCTGACGGCGCTTATCCACGATGGCCAGGCCCATCCCCAGCTTCTGGGCAAAGGCCCGGGCCCGGGCCACGGAGCCCACGTCGGGGGAGACCACGATGGTCTCGTCCTCGTGGCCCTCGTACCGCTGGTGGAAATACTGGGTGAAGATGGGGTTGCCCAGCAGATTGTCCACGGGGATGTCGAAAAAGCCCTGGATCTGGGAGGCGTGCAGGTCCATGGTCAGCACCCGGTCGGCCCCGGCGGCCACGATCATGTTGGCCACCAGCTTGGCGGAGATGGGGTCGCGGGGCTTGGCCTTCCGGTCCTGCCGGGCGTAGCCGAAGTAGGGCATCACGGCGGTGATGCGGCCGGCGGAGGCCCGCTTGAACGCGTCGATCATGATGAGCATTTCCATCAGATTGTCGTTGACGGGAGAGCAGGTGGACTGGACCACGAACACGTCGGAGCCGCGAACCGTCTCGTAGATGGAGACGAAGTTCTCCCCATCGGAGAAGGCCCCTACCTCGGCGTTGCCGAGCTGGGTGCCCAGTTCCCGGCAGATATTCTCCGCCAACGCCCGGTTCGAGTTGCCGGAGAATATCTTGATGTCCTTGCCATGTGCGATCATTTCAACATCCCTCACAAATTTTTATAAATTTTCCGCGTCGTCATACAGTCAGCGCGGTTTTTCACTTCTTTCCCCTGGCCCGGCGCCGTTTGGCGGCCCACTGGATTTTGATGGTCTGGGACGAGCGCGCGATGGCCAGCGAGTCGGCCGGCACGTCGTCGGTAATGGTGCTGCCCGCCGCGGTGTAGGCCCCCTCGCCGATCTTCACCGGCGCCACCAGGTTGGTGTTGCAGCCGATGAAGGCCCCGTCCCCGATGGTGGTGCGGAACTTGGCCGTGCCGTCGTAATTCACCGTCACCGTGCCGCAGCCGAAGTTGATGCGCGATCCGGCATCGGTATCCCCTACATAGGTCAGGTGGGAGATCTTGGTGCCGTCCCCCACGGTGGAGTTTTTCAGCTCCACAAAGTCCCCCACCTTCACGTCCCGGCCCACGCGGCAGTTGGGACGGATGTAGGCGAAGGGGCCGATCTTGGTCCCGTCGTCCACGGTGGACGCATTGAGCTGGGAGGCATTCACCGTCACCCGGTCCCCAATGGCGCAGTCGGTGATCATGGTGTTGGGGCCGATCTCACAGTCCCGGCCGATGACGGTCTCCCCCTTCAGGATGGTGCCGGGGAGGATGCGGGTGCCGCCGCCTACGCTGACCCGGGGGCCGATGTAGACGCTGCCCTTGTCCAGAAAGCGGACCGGAGCAGTACCCAGCTCCGATTGCAGCCGGGTGATGGAGGCGTACCGGGCGAAGTCCTGGGCGCTGTCCCAGGTGGGGGCGCAGCGGTCCAGGGGCAGCAGGCCATGGAACAGACCGGGCCGGACGCCGAACACCTTGCCCTCGGCCCGCAGGCTGGTGAGAAAGTCGCCGCCCCCCTCCACCGCGGCGCCCAGCGCGGCGGCGGAGATGGCGTACACGCCGGAGTCCTCGCCCTGGGGCAGATCCCCTCCGCTCAGCCGGGTCGCCCCCTGGTCATCCAAAAAGACAGGACGGGTAAACACGGCCACCGGGCCGCTCAGGCCGGTGAGAAAGGCGGTAAGACGCCGGTTGGCGTCCACCGCGCCGGCAGTGACAAACTCCGTCCCGGCGGGGAAGCAGGCCTCCGCCGCGGCGCGGTCATCGTCGTGGCAGACCACCAGAAAGCGCTCCGCGCCGGCGCGCTCCAGAGCCGCCGAGAGCCACCGGGCCGCCGGGTCGAACAGGATATCCTCCAGCATGAGGGAGGGCAAATCGTCCTCCCGGGGCAGAAATACAATCGCGCCCAAAGATTCCATAAAAGGGACCTCCCATCCCATACGGGCATACGAATTCTTTACAGGATTCATTATAACAAATGGCCCAAGGCTTTGCACCGAAAATTGCAAAAATTTTTCCGCAAAAATGGACAAAAAGACCGCGCCCTTGACAAAAGACGCGGTCAATTTCACAAATGCCGGGGAGATCAGGCGGCGGCCGCCGCCTTGCGCCGCCGCCGGCGGCGCAGATAACGGTACAGACCCACCACCTCCAGCGTGGCGCAGGTCTTGTCGGCCAGGTTGACCACAAAGGATTCCCTGTACCGCGGCATTTTCCGGGCCAGGGGCCACATGTGGGAGATGATGATGTTTTCCTCCTTGGGAGTCAGGGAGCCGCACAGGGCCCAGGCGTTGCTCAGCGCCGCCTTGGGGTGGGCAAAGCACTGGTTGCCCTGGTGGCTGCCGGGCTGGCGGGGGTCATAGAGGTACAGGTCGTGGAGCAGCCCCGCCCGGGCGGCGGTCCTGTAGTCCAGCTTCCACCGGCGGGCCAGCCGGAAGGCCACGTAGGATACGAACACCGAGTGGTCGTAACAGCTCATGCCCGGGTGGTGGCGGATGCTCCGCATGGACTGGACCTCCGGGGAGTCCAGCAGGTCCCGGACGCAGTTCACAAAACAGCGGTAATTGTAGTCATAATACATAGGCAGAGGTCACCAGGTCCTTTACAGAATGTTTTTTCTGCCCATAGTATAGCCCATTGCGCCGGCCTTGTCATGTGATTTTTGATGGAAGATCGAAAATCTTCATAAATCCTTAAGACACTTCCGAGGGAAAATGGGTATCATAACCGTACTAAGACGCTTAGTACAGTTTCATAAAGGAGGATGGGGACAAAGACATGTTGAGTCTGAATTACCGGGATGCCCGGCCCATCTACGAGCAGGTCAAGGACGGCCTGCGGCATCTGGTGGTCACCGGGGCCATCCAGGCCGGCGACAAGCTGCCGTCCGTCCGGGCTTTAGCCAGCTCGCTGGCCATCAATCCCAACACCATCCAGCGGGCTTACGAGGCCCTGGAGCGGGAGGGCTATCTCTGCACCGTGGCGGGGAAGGGCTCCTTCGCCGCCGAGCGGGGCGGCATCAACACCGTCCGGCGGGACGCCCTGCTGCGGCAGTTCGACGCCGCAGCGTCGGAGCTCCTCTTTCTGGGGCTCACCCCCGAGGAGCTGGCCGCCCGGCTTCGGGCGGCCAAGGGAAAGGAGACGCAGGCATGATCGAAGTACAGAACGTGGTCAAGACCTTTGAGGGCTTCCGGGCCCTGGACGGCCTGACCATGACGGTCCCCGATGGGTCCATCTACGGCCTGGTGGGGCCCAACGGCGCGGGCAAGTCCACCATCCTGCGCCACATCACCGGCATCTACCGCCAGGACGAGGGCAAGGTGCTGGTGGCCGGGGAGCCGGTGTACGAAAATCCGGCCGTCAAGGCCCGCATGGCCTCCATCCCCGACGAGCTCTACTATTTCCTCTCCGCCTCCACCCGGGACATGATGCGCTTCTACCGGGGCTTTTACCCCCGCTTTGACCCAAAACGCTATGAGGCGCTGAAAGACATCTTCACTCTGGTGGACGAAAAGCAGCCCATCCGGCGGCTGAGCAAGGGGATGCAGAAGCAGTCCGCCTTCTGGCTGAGTCTGTGCTGCCGGCCCGATCTGCTGGTGCTGGACGAGCCGGTGGACGGGCTGGACCCGGTGATGCGCCGTCAGGTGTGGAGCCTGCTCATGTCCGACGTGGCCGAGCACGGCACCACCGTGCTGGTCTCCTCCCACAACCTGCGGGAGCTGGAGGACGTGTGCGACCACGTGGGCATCCTCTCCCACGGCAGAGTGCTGGTGGAGCGGGGGCTCTCCGACCTCCAGGAGAACGTGGTCAAGATGCAGGTGGTCTTTCAGGAAAAGGAGCTGCCCAAGCTGCCCGACGACCTGGAGGTCCTCCACGTGTCCCAGGTGGGGCGCATCCATACCCTCATCATCCGGGGCAACGCCACCGAGGTCACCAACCGCCTGGCCGTCTACGCCCCCATCCTGATGGACGCCCTGCCCCTCACCCTGGAGGAGATCTTTATCTATGAGCTGGGAGGTGAGGACTATGAAGTCCGCGACATCGTCCTCTAAGAGCTGGTTCTACCCCACGCTCTGGAAGAAAAACATGGCCCGGTTCTGGCCCGTATGGGCCCTGTACGGGCTGGTCTGGCTCGTGGCCCTGCCGCTGAACCTGATGACCAACTACCGGGGCGGCGGAAGCTGGAGCGGACTGGACGAGGGGGCCAACCACTTCGCCAACTACACTGTGCTGGAGTATGCCGGGGAACTGAGCGTGATCCTGTCGGTGGGCTTCGCCATCCTCGCCGCCATGGCGGTGTTCTCTTACCTGTATCAGAGCCGCAGCGTGGGGATGCTCCACGCCCTGCCGGTGAAGCGGGAGGGGCTGTTCCTCACCAACTATCTGTCCGGACTCAGCTTCCTGCTGCTGCCCGCCGTCGCAGTCTTCGGGCTTGCCCTGCTGGCCGAGGCGGCCAAGGGCTGCCTCAACGCCGGGGCCCTGGGCCTGTGGCTGGGCTGCCAGGTGTGCTACGCTTTGTTCTTCTACTCCTTCGCCGTCTTCTGCGCCATGTTCACCGGCCACATCCTGGCCCTGCCCGCCTTCTACGCCATTCTCAACGGCCTGGCCACCGGGCTCTACGTGCTCGTCAGCGCGGTGCTGCGGCAGTTCGTCTTCGGCTTCTCCGGCATCGACGGGGTGGAGCGGGCAGCCTTGTGGCTGACCCCCGTGGCCAAGCTGATCGACAAGGTGGGGGCCACCCAGGAGTGGGATGAGGCTGGGGCGGTGGTCCTGGCCATCCGGTTCCAAGGGTTCGGCTATGCCCTGGTCTACGCCCTGGCCGGGCTGGTGCTGGCGGTCCTGGCCCTGTGCCTCTACCGCCGCCGTTCGCTGGAGACCGCCGGCGACGTGGTGGCGGTGAGCTGGGTGCGACCCATCTTCAAGTACGGCGTGGGTCTGTGCGCCGGCCTGGCCTTCGGCTCGGTGCTGTACGCCTGGCTGGGCTGGAACCTGCCCCAGGGGGCCTGGACCCTGCTGCTGTTCATGCTCCTGTGCGGCGCCATGGGCTACTTTGTGGCGGAGATGCTGCTGCAGAAGGCCTTCTGGGTCTTTAAGGGCTCCTGGAAGGGGTGCGTCCTCCTGCTGTGCGCCATGACCGCCGCCACCGCCGTCATGGAGCTGGACCTGACGGGCTTCGAGCGCCGGGTCCCCGACCCGGACCGGGTAGTCTCCCTCACCCTGTACGGACCCTACACCGCCCCCAACGACGACGGCAGGTCTGTGGGGCTGGACACCAGCGACCCGGAGCTCATCCGGCTGGTCACCGAGCTCCACCGGGCCGTGGTGGAGGAAAAGGACGCCGTTGACAGAGATCGGAGCGACTTCGACGGCTGGTACGGCGACGTCACCCTGGCCGACGGCACCGTGCTGCGGGACATACAGAAGGCCGACTCGGTCCAGCTCCGGATCTCCTACGATCTGGACACCGGGGCCCAGGTGCGGCGGCGCTACGACGACCTGTTCCTCACTGCCGACATGCTCGCCGACCCGGACTCCGCCGCGGCCAGGCTCCAGGCGCTCATCAACCGGCCGGAGGTGACCTGGTACGGCTACTTCCCCGCGGACATCAGCGGCTGGAGGCTGGTAGACGCCTACCTGACGGTGACGGACGACGGCCGGCAGTGGGCTGAAAACGCGGAAAAGTACGGCGAGGAATACGCCGACCGCTACGCCGAGGAGGTCCAGGCGGGCCGGGCGGCCGTCCCGCAGGAGGGCTGGGACGACCTGCTGGCCGCCTTGCAGTCCGACCTGAAGGCGGGCCGCATCGGCCGGCGCTATCTGCTGGACGACGCCCAGCGGCAGACCAACTGCTACTACAACGATCTGGAGCTGACCTTCTATGTGCCGGAGGGCCAAGCGGCCGGGGCGGAAACGGCTTTGGCGGCCGACTCCACCCAGCGGGCCAACCGGGAGAGGACCCGCTCCGTGACCATCACCGTACAGAAAACCGCCACCGACACCCTGGCGGTGCTGGAGCGGCTGGGCCTGGCCGGCGCGCTGGTGCTCCGGGCGGATCTGCCATGATGCCCCAGGGGCCGCGCCTTCCGGCGCGGCCCCTCTTTCGTGAAATTTCCTTGAACGGGGTGTAAACATGACGGGATTCCCGTTGTGTTTGGGGACAAAAGGTGGTATGATAAAAGCCGTGTTCCCGAAGATTTGGGACCCTATTTAAGGAGAGAATGCAATGAGATTTGGAAAAAAGCTGCTGAGTGCAGCCGCCGCCGGCGCGCTGCTGGTCACCGCCCTTACGGGCTGCGGAGGCGGACAGGGGAGCTCCCCGAAGCCCTCCGTCACGCTGCCCGACGGCGTCCCCGCCGACGTGATCCAGGAGACCATCGGCATGGCTCGGGATACGGCGGTGGCCACCGTCAACGGCCGGGAGATCACGGCCGAGGAGCTGCTCTACTGGGTGGCCTATTCCGCCGACCAGGTGATGCAGATGAACCAGTATTACGGCGGCGGCGACATCAACTGGGACCAGGAGCTGGAGGGGGTGCCCACCCGGGACTACGTCCTCAACAACGCCCTGGAGACCGCCAAGCTCTACGAGGTGGTATGGCAGAAGGCCGAGGAGCAGGACTGCGGCCTCACCGACGAGGACAAGGCCGACTACGACGCACAGGTGGCCGAGCTGAAGAGCCAGCTCGAGGCCTCCGGCACCAGTGGGGACGCCGAGAGCGAGTACCTGCGCTGGCTGGCCTTCATCGGCATCTCCGGCGAGACCTTCGACATGGTCAACCAGACCCCTTACATCTACGGCCACCTGAAGGATAAGCTCTTCGGCGGCGACGGCCTCACCGCCGAGGCCATGGGCCAGTGGCTGGAAGACAACGGCGTGGTCCGGGCCAAGCACATCCTGATCGCCGCCGAGCCCACCAAGGACGCCGACGGCAACGTCACCGACGACGGCATGGCCGCCGCCCTGGAGAAGGCCAACGAGATCCGGGCCCAGCTCAAGGCCGCTGGGGACACCGAAGAGAAGTTCGACGCGCTCATGGCCGCCAACACGTCCGATGTGAGCTCCACCGGCGCGGTCAACAACCCCGACGGCTACGTCTTTGACGCCTCCGGCGCCCTGCTGGACGGCAGCGGCTCCCTGGTCACGGAGTTCACCCAGGGCGCGGCAGCCCTCGCCGTGGGCGAGATCAGCGACCCCGTCCAGAGCACCTACGGCTATCACATCCTGCTGCGGCTGGACGCCGATACCGCCGACACCCGGAACCAGTACACCACAGCCAAGATGAACGAGCAGTCCGACCAGTGGATGGAGGAGGCCCAGGTGGAGAAGACCGCCGCCTTCGACCAGCTCAATGCCGAGAGCTTCTACACCGCCCTGGTGGACCTGCGCGCCGAGATGACCGCCGCCGCCCAGCCCGAGCCCGCCGAGACCACGCCCACCGAGTCCGGCAGCCCGGAGGCCGCAGCGACCCCCAGCGCCACGCCGGCGGGATAACCCCCGAGGGATTGCTCCAAGGAGGCACAGCCTATGCTGTGCCTCCTTGTTTTATGCCTGTAATCGTCCGTCACCATTCCCTTGTATCCCGGACAAGCGGGGGGCTATACTGGGCCGTACCAAGGATGGACAAGGGATAAGAAGGGAAGGATACCTATGAGCGCATGGCACACCAAGCCCGCCGTCCAGGTGCTGGACGAGCTGGGCTCCGACCGCCGCCGGGGCCTGAGCCAGGCCGAGGCCCAGCGGCGGCTGGAGCAATACGGGCCCAACGAGCTGGAGCACCAGGAGGGGGAGGGCTTTTTTGACCGGTTTTTGGGCCAGATGAAGGACCCCATGATCCTGGTGCTGCTCTCCGCCGCCGCCCTGTCCCTCTGGGCCAGCGGGGGAGAGGACTGGATCGACGCCGTCATCATTCTGGTCATCGTGGTGGTCAACGCCCTCATCTCCATCTCCCAGGAGGACAACGCCCAAAAAGCCCTGGAGGCCCTGCGGAAGATGTCCGCCCCCATGGCCAAGGCCGTGCGGGACGGCAGAAACGTCCGGGTGGAGAGCGCCCGGCTGGTCCCCGGCGACCTCATCCGGCTGGAGGCCGGGGACCTGGTCCCCGCCGACGCCCGGGTCCTGGAGTGCGCCAACCTGAAGGCCGACGAGTCGGCCATGACCGGGGAGTCGGCGCCGGTATCCAAGGCCCCCGCCGACCGCCTGCCCCCAGACACCCCCCTGGCCGACCGGAGCAACATGGTCATCGCCGCCACCGTCATCACCTCCGGCCGGTGCACCGCAGTGATCACCGGCACCGGCATGAACACCGAGGTGGGGCGCATCGCCGGACTTCTCATGGACGAGGAGACCGCCGCCACCCCCCTCCAGCGGAAGATGGCCGAGATCTCCAAGACCCTCTCCTTTGTCTGCCTGTGCGTCTGCGCCGTCATGTTCGGGGTGGGACTCCTCCAGGGCAAGGAGATTTTGGACATGTTCATGACCGCCGTCTCCCTGGCAGTGGCCGCCATTCCCGAGGGCCTGCCCGCCATCGTCACCATCGTGCTGGCCCTGGGGGTGCAGCGCATGGCGCGCCGCAACGCCATCGTCAAGCGGCTCCCCGCCGTGGAGACCCTGGGCTGCGCCGGGGTCATCTGCTCCGACAAGACCGGCACCCTCACCCAGAACCGGATGACGGTGGTGGACGTGTGGACGGCGGGAAAGAAGCACCGGGCGCAGACCCTCACCATCGCCGCGCTGTGCAACGACGCGGTGCTGTCCTTCTCTCCGTCCGGGGAGGTGCTGGCCGCCGGGGACCCCACCGAAACCGCTCTGGTCCGGGCCGCCTGGCAGGAGGGCATCGACAAAAACGCCCTGGAGCGGGAGTCGCCCCGCCGGGGCGAGCTGCCCTTTGACTCGGAGCGCAAGCTCATGTCCACCGTCCACCCCCTGCCCGGCGGCGGAGTACGGGTGATGGTGAAGGGAGCCCCCGACGTGCTGCTGCGCCGGTGCAAAAAGGCGCTGGGGACGGCGGGGACGGCGGAGCTCACCCCCGCCCTCAGCCGGCAAATCGCCGCCGCCAACGAGAATATGGCCTCTCGGGCCCTGCGGGTACTGGGGACCGCCTTCAAGGACCTGCCCGCGCCGCCGGCCGCCCTGGACGCCGACACCCTGGAGCAGGGACTTACCTTCGCCGGGCTCGTCGGCATGATCGACCCGCCCCGGCCGGAGGTGCGGGGGGCGGTGGAAAAGTGCTTTGCCGCCGGCATCCGACCCATTATGATCACCGGCGACCACAGGCTGACGGCGGTGGCCATCGCCCGGGAGCTGGGTATCTGCCGGGAGGGAGACCTGGCCATCACCGGAGAGGATCTGGACTTCATGCCCCAGGAAATGCTGGAGCGGGAGGTGGAGAAGTTCGCGGTCTACGCCCGGGTGTCCCCCGAGCACAAGATGCGCATCGTCAGGGCCTGGCAGCGCCGGGGCAAGGTGGTGGCCATGACCGGCGACGGGGTCAACGACGCCCCCGCCCTCAAGGCCGCCGACATCGGCTGCGCCATGGGGGTCGCCGGCACCGACGTGGCCAAGGGGGCCGCCGACATGATCCTCACCGACGACAACTTCGCCACCATCGTCTCCGCCGTGGCCGAGGGCCGGGGCATCTACGCCAACATCAAAAAGGCCATCCACTATCTGCTTAGCTGCAACATCGGGGAGATCCTCACCATCTTCTTCGCCACGGTGCTGGATTTCCGGCAGATGCCTCTGGTGCCGGTGCAGCTCCTGTGGCTCAACCTCGTCACCGACTCCCTGCCTGCCCTGGCCCTGGGGGTGGAGCCGGTGGAGGAAGGGGTCATGGACCAGCCGCCCCGCAACGCCCACGAAAGCCTCTTTACCGGGGGCTTTGCCTTCCGGCTGGCCTGGCAGGGGCTCATGGTGGGGGGGCTCACCCTCACCGCCTACATGCTGGGAGAGCACGTGCTGGCCCCCCTGCGACAGGCCGACGGCGTGGCCAACACCATGGCCTTCGCCACGCTGACCCTCTGCCAGCTCTTCCACGCCTTCGACGTGCGCAGCGAACACCACTCCCTGTTCCAAATCGGGGTGTTCTCCAATAAGGCCATGAACAGAGCCTTTCTGGCGGGCCTGGCCATGCAGCTAGCGGTGCTGTGCTTCCCGCCGCTGATGCTGGTCTTCGACACCGTGCCCATGGACGCGGCCGAATGGCTGTGCGTGCTGGCCCTGGCGGTGGCCCCAGTGGCGGTGTGCGAGCTGGAAAAGAGGGTGAGGAGAAAACAGCCCGGACGGGATGACAGGAGAGGCATCCCCAACGGGGTGAAGGGGCATACTTAGGTCATGCGCTCGGCAAGGACAGAGATAAACTCCCGGACGGTGGGCCGCCGCTCGAACCGGTCGAACGGGGGCGGTCGCCGGCTCTGGGGCAGAGAGCCGGAGTGGGCCCAGGCGGACTGGAGGGCGGCATCCAGGTCGGCCTCGACCCGCTCCGGCGTGGTATGATTTTGATGGGCGATGATGGCCAGGAGATTTTGATATCGGGCTTCTGAGATCAGGTGGATGTCCATACGCTCCCTCCCATAAAGCATTCAACCAAATGACATACAAAGTATAACAAAATCAGACAAAGACAGTCAACACATTTGAGATACATCGTTATACAATGTATAGCAAATGGAGGCAGGAGATATGGCAAAAACGGACACCCAGATCAGTTGCAGAGTGACCCATGAATTTAAGGCCCGCCTGGAGGCCCAAGCGGCCCGGGAGCGCCGCAGCGTTTCCAATCTCATCATCAAGATTCTCAGCGATTATCTGGAAGCGGCCGAGGCGGAGGAAACCCAGGAGGAGAAATAGAACTCCTTGCACGGAGTCCCGGCACGGGCGCGGGGGTTGCGCGGGTGCGCAGAAAGAGGCCGGAGGAGCGAGCTCCTCCGGCCTCGGTCAGTTGTCGATCCAATACCGATGGATGGGGACACCGTCCTCATCCAGAGTCTCATGTTCAAGCCTGCCGCCGCCGGACCGGATGACCTTTTGCGAGGGGATGTTGCTGGCGTCGCAGGTTATGAGCACCCTCCGGATGCCCATCTCCTTCATCTTTTGCAGCGCCAGCGCCAGAATCCGCGTTCCATACCCCTTTCCGCGGTGGGCGGGCGCGATGCCGTATGCCAGATGACCGCCGTCGATGAGGTTGGTGTGATTGAGATAATGCCGGATGGAGGCGGCCCCCGCAGGCGCGCCAATTGCGCATCATGGCGTCAAAGGCCGCCCCGTCGGCCTGCTGGGGAAGCGCCAGGTAACAGGTAAGGTCCACAGTATCCCTCCTAAGATTCCGACTTCTTCGGCTACCGGGCGGCCTCGGGGAGCCTTGCCCCGCACCCAAAAACTGCCCGGACCGAAAGGTCCGGGCAGTTTGCAGTCCCCTCATTCCGCGGACCGATTCTTTTTCCGCCATGCGTCCAGCACGGCGCAGAACACCAGAGAGAGGTAGGTCTCCTCCTCGTTGGCACTGCGGCTGGTCAGCGCGATGGGCACCTTGGCCCCCACCACCGCGCCGCAGGTCACCGCGTGGGCGTGGATGAGCCAGCTCTTCACCAGTGTATTGGCCGTGGAAAGGTCGGGGGCGATGATGCCGTCAAACCCACCGCCGCTCCAGGGACAGTCGTAGTCCTTCAGCCGGGCGGCCTCCTTGCTCAGGATCAGATCGTAGGCGATGGGGCCCCACAGTTCGCAGTCGGCAAAGGGCCGCTGCTTCTGCTCGGCCACCAGGCGCTGGGCCTCAATGGTGTCGGGCATGTGGAAGGTCACGTTCTCCACCAGGGCCAGCAGGGCCAGCTTGGGGTTCTCATAGCCGAAGGCCTTCAGCGCGTCGGCGGTGTTCCGGATGATGGCCTTCTTCTGGGTCAGGTTGGGGTTGATGATGACCGTCATATCGGACAGAGCCAGCAGCTTGGGGTACTCCGGCAGGGAGGCCAGAGACACATGACTCATCAGCCGGTCGGTCCGCAGGCCGTTTTTGCCGTCCAGCACCGGCATCAGAAACTCCCGGGTGGGCATATTGCCCCGCATCAGCACGTCGCCGTCGCCGGAATGAATGATGTCGATGGCGGCCTGGGTGACGTTGTGTCCCGGAGGTGTATCCACCATGGTATAGGGCTCCTTGTCCAGCCCCAGCCGCTCCAGCACGGTCATGGTACGGGCCCGGTCGCCCACCAGCACCGGCTGCACCAACCCCTTCTCCTGCGCGGCAAAAATGCCCTTGAGCATGTTTTCGCCGTCAGAACCGGCCAGGATCACACGCATGGGACGGGACATCTTGGGGACCCGCTCTAAAATCTGATCAAAGTTCTGCAGTTCCATAAAATCATCTCCGCTTCCTGCGCGCCCGCTTCAGGACGGGCAGACGCCAAAATCACCTTCAGTATAGCCCAAATCCCGTGGAAAGACAAGGCGCAAACGCAAAAAGTGCGTTTTATCGGCGAGAGGGGGGCTTCTAACGGTCGAAAACGTATGCTATACTAAAAAGAAAAGGGAGGTGTGACATGCGCAATCCAAACAATGTATGGCCGGCAGTACTGGGCGTCTGCCTGTTCTGTCTGGTTCTGGCCGCGGGTATGCGATTCTCCTTCTTGCGTTCGCCGGCGCTCTATCTGGCGGGGTATCTGAACCAGACAGCCCTGAAGACCGACCGTCAGGAGCCGACACCGGAAGCGACGCCTGCGTCTTCGCCGGAGCCGGCCTGGATGGACTATGTGGAGCTGATGCGCTATCCCAGCGCCCATCGGGGAGAGCAGGTGCGCATCGTGGGCCGGATTGGTCGGATGGACTCTCAGGCCATCTATTTTGTAGATCGGCTCAACTACTACGTGTGTCAGGAAGAAGAGGGCCGCGCGGACAGGCTGAAAATCTATCCGGAGGATCTGCCGGAGGATTGCCGGATCGGCGACTATGTGGCGGTGGAGGGTCAATGGAACCTAGGGATACACCACCCGTATCTGTCCAAAGGACGCATTCTGTTTTCCGGACAGGAGGCGCGGGAACGGGCACAGGCGGAAGCGGAGGCCTGGAAGACCGCCCGCCTGAAGCAAGCGGCGGACATTCCTCTGACGGATTACCTCCTTCTGCAGGAGCAGGCGGAGGAACTGGAAGAGAAGGATTCCTATTATGTCCGCACGGCGGTGGTGATCGCCAAGCGGGTCTACTCCTCCGGGGAAAGCTGGAGCAGCGACCGCTTCTCCGTCCGGAACGAGCGAAACGGGGCGGAATTGGGCACGGTAACGCTGACGGGAAATCTGCCGGAGGTCCTGGCCGCCTGTCAGGACGGGGAGAGCGTGATCGTAAGCGGGCTCCTGATGCGGAACAGAGATATCTTTTGCTTGGAGGACTGTTTCGTAGAGGAAGTCGGCGGAGCGGCCAAGGAGGAGACTGACCGGCTGGCGGCGGTCCACCGGGAGGCGTATGCGGCGGAACGGGCGGCCTATCTCGCGTCCTGCGTTCCATTTGACTACCAGACCATGGTGCGCCGTCCGGAGGAGTTTCGGGACACGCCCGTGGTCCTGAAAGGGCGCGTGACCGAACTGTCGGACGGAGATCCGCTGGGAGCCTCGTTGATCCTGAAGCTGGAGGGGAGCGGACGGCAGGCAGAGATTTATTACGGCGGCGGGGCCCTGGATGACCCCCGTATTTTGCAGGGGGACCGCTTCACGGCCTATGGGACGCTCCGGGATGTATCCTATCAGGAGCAGGAGGATGGGAGCAAGCTGGAGCTGCCTTACATCCGCGCGGAATACGCCGACTGGGGCGAGGAATAAAACGGGAGCGGACGAATCCGTCCGCTCCCGTACCTGTTAAGCGGAAGTGCGTTGGCTCACGCCTCGCCGCCGGCGGTGGTTACCGTCTTGGGGTCCAGCTCCACGGTCTGGACCCGGGCGGCCTCGCAGGCCTCCACCTCTTCCGCGGCGATGGGCCGGATGAGGATGAAGGGGGTGCACTGGGCGGACTGGCCTGCCGGATTGTCCCGGATCATGCCCAGCAGATCGGCCTCGGGCTCCTCCAGCGCCTGGGCCTTGCCCAGAAGGTCCCGGGTCAGGTCGTTGGCGTCCACGATCATGGCCTTTACCCCGGTGGCGGCGTAAATCTCGTCGCAGACCCCGGAGGAATTCTCCGGGATGCGGATGCCAAACTGACCGTACACGTCGAACACGTGGTCATAGAAACCGTCCAGGCCGGTGATCTCCTGGCCCACCATGTCGTAGAAAATGCCGTGCTTGCCGAAGAGCTTGCCCACGCCGGCGCAGATCGCCGCCCAGATGACCTTCAGGGTCCCGCAGTGGTCGATGGCAAACTGCATCTTCCAGGGGCTGTCCACACCAATGCCCGCCTCGGAGTGCATGGCGAACTTGCTGAGGAACCTGGCCAGCCAGCTCAGGCGCATGTCCTTCTTATATACCACCCGCTTCTGGCACAGGGCGACAATCTTTTCGCTGATGGAGAGGATGTCCCCCTCCTGATAGAGGGGGGCCACGTACCGCTTCACCAGGTCGATGTAGTTCTCGCCGATCTGGACGAAGTGGGTCTGGATGGCGTTGCGGGCGAAATAGCGGTCTCCCACCTGGATGGTGACGTTTTTGCTGTCGTTTACCTGAAATTGCATGTTCGGGACCCCTTTATCTTCATATGTAAGGTGTTTATCGTCGATAACGGGTTTTAGTATATCCTATTCAGTGGGAAAATCAACCCTTATTTCGGAAAAAACGGCCGCGCCGCTGTTCGGGCGGCGCGGCCGGGGGAAAGAAGCTTATTTGCTCAGGGCTTGGTGGATGGCGGCGGCGGCCTTTTTGCCGGCGCCCATGGCCAGGATGACGGTGGCGGCGCCGGTGACGGCGTCGCCGCCGGCATAGACCCCGTCCCGGGTGGTCTGCATGGTCTCCTCGTTGACGATGAGGCAGCCCTTCCGGTTGGTCTCCAGGCCGGGAGTGGTGGAGCGGATCAGGGGGTTGGGCGTGGTGCCCAGGCTCATGATTACCGTGTCTACGTCCAGCACGAACGCGCTGTCCGGGACCTCCACCGGGCGGCGGCGGCCGGACTCGTCCGGCTCGCCCAGTTCCATGCGGATGCACTCCATCCCCGCCACGGCCCCCTTGCCGTCGGACAGGATGCGCCGGGGATTGTTGAGCAGGTGGAATTCAATGCCCTCCTCTTTGGCGTGGTGGACCTCCTCCACACGGGCCGGCATCTCCGCCTCGCTGCGGCGGTAGACCACATAGACGTGCTCCGCACCCAGCCGCTTGGCGCACCGGGCGGCGTCCATGGCCACGTTGCCGCCGCCCACCACGGCCACGGACTTGCTCTTCTTGATGGGGGTGTCGTACTCCTCCCGGTAGGCCTTCATCAGGTTCACCCGGGTCAGATACTCGTTGGCCGAGTACACCCCGCTCAGGGTCTCGCCGGGGATGTCCATGAACATGGGCAGGCCCGCGCCGGAGCCCACAAACACCGCCCGGTAGCCCATCTCAAACAGCTCGTCGATGGTGATGGTCTTGCCGATGACGGTGTCCAGGTCCAGCTCTACCCCCAGGTCCAGAATGCCCTCCACCTCGTGCTGGACGATCTCCTTGGGCAGGCGGAACTGGGGGATGCCGTACACCAGCACGCCGCCGGCGGTGTGGAAGGCCTCGAAGATGGAGACCTGGTAGCCCAGCTTGCCCAGGTCGGACGCGCAGGTCAGCCCGGCAGGGCCGGAGCCCACCACCGCCACCTTGACGCCGTTGGACGCCGGCTTTTCCGGCTTCGCATGCACGTTGTTCCGGTACCAGTCGGCCACGAACCGCTCCAGTCGGCCGATGGCCACCGGCTCCCCCTTCTTGCCCCGGACGCACAGGCTCTCGCACTGGCTCTCCTGGGGGCAGACCCGGCCGGACACGGCGGGCAGACCGTTGGTTTGATGGATGATCTCATAGGCCGCCTGGAAGTCCCCCTCCGCCACCTTGGCGATGAATTCGGGGATCTGGATGTTCACCGGGCAGCCCGCCACACAGGCCGGCTTTTTGCACTGGAGGCAGCGCCCTGCTTCCTCCACCGCCATCTCGGGGGTATAGCCCAGGTTGACCTCTTCAAAATTGTGATTGCGCACGTTGGGGTCCTGCTCGGGGACCGGTACCTTGGTCGGGCTCAGGTTCGCCATGTCCTCACACCCCTTCCTTCCACTGCTGGAGACGGCACAGATGGCTCTGCTTCGTCTCTGCCTCCCGCTCCCGGTAGGCCCCGTTGCGGGTGATCAGCTCGTCGAAGTCCACCTGGTGGCCGTCGAAGTCCGGACCGTCCACGCAGGCGAATTTCACCTGGCCCCCCACGCTCACCCGGCAGCCGCCGCACATGCCGGTGCCGTCGATCATGATGGGGTTCAGGCTCACCAGGGTCTTGATACCATAGGGCTCCGTGGTCTTGCACACGAACTTCATCATGATGATGGGCCCGATGGCGATGACCAGGTCATAGCTGGCCCCGCCGTCAATCAGGCTCTTCAGCTTATCGGTCACCAGGCCCTTTTCTCCGTATGTACCGTCGTCGGTGGTGAGGTAGAAGCGGTCGCAGTTGGCCTTAAACTCATCCTCCAGGATGACGATGTCCCTGGATCGGAACCCGGCGATCACGTCCACCTGCACCCCCCGGGCGTGGAGGGCCTTGGCCTGGGGGAAGGCGATGGCGCAGCCCACGCCGCCGCCGATGACCGCCACCCGCTTCACATCCGGCTCCACCTCGGTGGCCGTGCCCAGCGGGCCCACAAAGTCCAGAATGTCGTCCCCCGCCTCCAGGCCGTCCAGCAGCTCGGTGGTCAGGCCCACCTTCTGGAAGATGATGGTGACGGTGCCCGCCGCCCGGTCGTAGTCCGCAATGGTCAGGGGGATACGCTCTCCCTTTTCATCCACCCGCAGAATGACGAACTGCCCCGGCTGCGCCTTTTTGGCGATTAACGGCGCCTCCACGTCCATCCGCGTGACGGTGGGGTTGAGTCTCTCTTTTCGTATGATCTTCGCCATTTCAGGTAAAGCCTCCTGTCTCCGCCGGAGCTTCCCGACTCCGGGCGAAATTGATGCTCCAATCCACAACATCTACATTATACTCCCGGGGCCTAACATTGTCTATGGGGAGCTAAATCATTTTCAGGATTTTTGGACCACTTCACAATTGGCCCGCCCCTTTGGCGGGTATATTTTCCGGGCGCCCGGAGAAAATACCCGGGAAAGGAGGCCGGACCCATGGGCTTTTTTGGACGGGAGAAGATTCCCGTGCCGCCCCATCCGCGCCGGGAGCCCCGGATCGACCTGCCCCTGTGCCTGGAGAGCCTGGAGCAGGTCTTTGACGGCTGCGTGGACTTCTCCCACCGGGCGGTGGACCTGGGGGGCGACCCGGCAAAGAAGCTCACCCTGTGCTACATCGGCGGCATGGTCCGCATGGAGCGGGTAAGCGACTATGTGCTGCGGCCCCTGGCCCAGGACAAGGCCCTGGCTGTGGGGAACCTGGCCGGCGCCATCGGGCGCATCCGGGACGGCGCCCTCTACAACCTGAGCGTGGAGGAGCGGACCACCATGGACGAGGCGGTGTTTGACCTCATCGGCGGAAACTGCCTGCTGCTCTTTCCCGGGGAATCCGTCTGCCTCTCCTTCAATACCGGCACTGAGGAGAAGCGCTCTGTCTCCGAGCCGGAGAACGAGCCGCCCCTCAAAGGGCCCCGGGACTCCTTCGTGGAGTCCATTCGGACCAATACCTCCCTGGTCCGCCGCCGCCTGCGCGCTCCCAGCCTGAAGATCAAGGAGCTGCTGGTGGGCCGCCAGACCGTCACCCCGGTGGACATCCTGTGGATCGAGGGGCTGACCAATCCGGAGCTGGTGAAGGCGGTGGAGCAGCGCATCGACGCCATCGACATCGACGCCCTCATCGCCACCGGAAACCTGGAGGAGTATATCGTGGACGACCTGCACACCCCCTTCCCCCTGGTGGCCACCACAGAGCGGCCCGACCGCTTCACCGCCGGGGTGGTGGAGGGACGGGTGGGCATCCTGGTGGACGGTCTGCCCCTGGGGTGGCTGGTCCCCGGCACCATCAGCCAGTTCTTCAAGACCCCCCAGGACAAGGCCCAGAGCTGGATGGTGGCCTCCATGCTGACGGTGCTGCGCTACCTGTGCATGCTGACCACCCTGTTCCTGCCCGCCCTCTATATCGCCGCCGTCACCTTCCACCCCGAGATGCTCCCCACCAAGCTCACCCTCTCCATCATCGCCGCCAAGCAGGACGTGCCCTTCACCTCCATCTTTGAGGTGCTCATCCTGCTCATCGCCTTTGAGATCATCCAGGAGGCGGGGCTGCGCCTGCCAGGCTCCATCGGACAGACCGTGTCCATCCTGGGCGGGCTGGTGGTGGGTTCCGCCGCCGTGGAGGCCCGCATCGTCTCCCCCGCAGTCCTCATCGTGGTGGCCATCGCCGGCATCGCCGGGTATACCATGCCCTCCCAGGACCTGGCCGGCGCCCTGCGCCTGTGGCGGTTCCTGCTGGCCCTCTGCGCCAGCGTGGGCGGGCTGTTCGGCATCGCAGCGGGCGCGGCGGCGCTGGTGTTCCATCTGGCGGGCATCGAGAGCTTCGGCGTGGCCTACCTGACCCCCTTCGCCGCCAACGCCGGGGAGCAGGTGGAGGGCCGGACCGTCCTGCGCCAGCCCCTGCCCAAGGCCAAGCTGCGGGAGGCCGCCCTCAAGATCCGGAACAGGAGGAATCAGAAGTGAGTCGAGCCCAATGGCTGCTGCTGGCGGCCGCGGCCTGCGCCGCCCTCACCGGCTGCGCCCCCCTGGACGCCCTGCCCTACGCCTACGAGATTGAGGACACCGTCCTGCTGCGGACTCTGGGGGTGGACGTGGCCACCCAGCGCCTGGACGGCGTGGCGGTCACCGCCTCCAGCGGCGAGCGGCCCGCCGTGGGGGATTCTCCCGGCCAGGCCGGCGTGGTCCTCTCCGCTCAGGCGGACACCGTCAGCGCCGCCCGGACCATGATGCAGAGCTACGGCAAGGACGAGCTGTTCTTTGGCGACGTGGAGCAGGTGGTGGTGGGGGAGGGCCTGGCCCAACGGGGCCTGGACGACCTGCTGGCCCTGATGGCCCGGGACCCGGAGCTGCGGCTGGAGGCCCGACTCTGGGTGGTGCGGGGAGGCAGCGCTTCCGATGTGCTCTTCGGGGGGGAGGAGAGCGGCGGCGTGGACGACCGGCTGGACGCCATGGAGTCTAACGCCGATCAGGGTGCCGCCACCTTGCCCCGTACCGCCCGGGAGGCCCTGGTGGACCTGGCCCGGAGCGGGACCACCTTCCTGCCTGCACTGGCCCAGGGGCCCTCCCGGCCCGGCGACGGGGCGGAGGGGGACACGACGGTCAGCACCGCCGGGTACGCCCTCTTCCGGGATGGGGCCCTGTGCGGCTGGGCGGCGGGAGAAGAGGCTCATGGGATCCATCTCCTGCTGGGGCGGGCCGACGGCGGACTGCTGGAGTGCGCCGCGCCGGACGGCGCCCGGGTGGCCCTGCTCCTCACCGGCGTGCGGACCGGCTATACGCCGATTTTCCGGGGCGGCGCACTCGCCGGGCTGGAGGTAAAGTGCAAGGTGGAGGCCCGCCTGGCTGAGGTCCGGGGCGGAGATGCCCTGAGCCGGGAAGAGCTGGCCTGGCTGGAGGCGGAGACGGCCCGCCTCTGCCGCACGCGCATGGAGACAGCCCTCTCCCACAGCCGGGCGCTGGAGGCCGATTACCTCAACCTGCGGCAGCGCGCCGCCCTGTCCGCCCCATGGCGCAAGGATGAGCTGGAGCAGGACTGGGAGGAGGGCTTTCCGGGCCTGGCCTTCACAGTGAATGTGCAGGTCAAGGTGGCCGGAGGCTAGGCCCCGCTGCAAAGGGGCCCGGAGAGTGATAAATAAGGAGGTGGTCGCTTCTGGACCGCGATAAAATATCCGTCCGGCAGGTGCTGGTCCTGCTCTTTACTGCCCTGCTGTCCCCCATGGTGCGGGCTCTGCCCACCTGGACGGCGGCCACGGCGGGGGAGGGGGCCTGGCTGACCGGACTGCTGGCCTTCCCCGTGCTGCTGGCCATGGGGTGGATCTTCCGCGGGCTGTTCCACGCGGCCCCGGCGGACAGCGGACTGGCCCAGATCTTTCAGACGGTGCTGGGGAAGGTCCTGGGCGGAGGGCTTACTATTATATATGGTATATGGGCCCTCTTCCTGCTCTGCCTCCAGGCCCGGCTCTACGGGGAGCGCATGCTGGCCACCGGATACCGAAACGCTTCGGTCACGGTGTTCCTGGCCGTGCTGCTGGCGCTGGTGCTCTGGATGGGGCGGAAAAAGCTCTCAGCCTTCACCCGGGCGACCGAGGTGTTCTATCTGGCTCTGGCCCTGGCCCTGGGGCTGGTGCTGGCCGTCTCCATCCAGGACCTGACGCCGGAAAACGTGCTGCCGGTTTGGGTCTCCGACCTGCCCGGTGCCGCCGCAGCCACCCTGGTGCCCCTAGGCGTGGCCGGAGCGGGAGTCTTTATGGCCTTTTTGGGCGGGCAGATCACGGTGGTGGAGGGGGACCGCCGGCGCTGCGTGCGGTGGCTGGCCGCAGGCTGCCTGGTCATGGCGGCCCTTCAGTTCGCCGTGCTGGGCCAACTGGGCCCCGATCTGTCCGCACAACTGGAGGAGCCCTTCTTCGAGGTAGCGCGGGGCGTGGGCATAAACGGAGCCTTCCAGCGGGTGGAGTCGGTGGTGGTCGCCCTGTGGGCGTTCAGCGATCTGGCGCTGCTGGGACTTTTGGTCTTTGCCTGCCGGAATATGTCGGAGACACTTTGGGGCGAGCAGGGGCGAAAGTGGTCGGTCCCCGTCGTGGTGGCGCTTACCTTTCTGGGGGCTGTCTTTCTGTTCCCGGACGATTTTACCGCCCAAAGGGCGGCCTCCGAGGGAGTGCTGTTTGGCAATCTGCTGTTGGGATTTGGCGTCCCGGCCCTTCTGCGCCTTGTTCAAAAGGTCAAACGGGCCGGTGGACGGGCACATATATAGTGGTCGTAACGAAATGAAAAGAGCAGATCTTGTTGCGTAAAGTTTATGAGAAAAAGTGACGCAAAAAATGAAAAAAGGTGTTGACAGGAGGGCGCGGATTTGGTATATTAATCGAGCGCCTC
>NZ_DCJO01000006.1:0-19387 GCF_002320075.1 Intestinimonas sp. UBA1698
CCCTTACAGTGTAGCACATAGCCCTTGGAGAGGGGCTCTAATAACTCCTACTTTATAATACAAGGAGGACGCCATGACTGAAAAGCCCGCTGCGGAAGAATATGTGTACCATATCGGAAAAATTCGTTTCATTGTCACGCCTGTTTACAAGGAAACGGGAGAACTGATGCGTGACATCCTTTTGAAGCTGATGCTGGCTGACTTGGAGCCGGTATAACCCCATCGACATCCTTAACATGGGCGGTCGGGCGAGGTATAATATAGATAGAATAAAGAACCTCTTGCTTGACTGCCAGAGAGGAGGTTTATATGAAACAGTCAAGCAAAAAACACGAACTCGGCACAGCCGCTCTTTACTGCCGACTGAGCCGTGATGATAATATGGACAGCGAGTCCAACAGCATCCAAAATCAGCGGAAGATACTTCAAAAGGCCGCCAAGGACAAGGGTTATACCGACACAATCTTTTTCGTGGATGACGGTATCACGGGTACGACGATGAAGCGTCCCGGTTTTCAGAAAATGCTGACCGCAATCGAGGCAGGGTATATCTCGGCGGTGTTCGTCAAAGACCTTTCCCGGCTGGGACGCAACTACATTGAGGTCGGCAAGCTGACAGAGGAATTTTTCCCGCTTCACGATATACGGCTGGTGGCCGTTTCCGACGGCGTGGACAGCGACGAGGGCGAGGACGATTTTACTCCGTTCAAGAACATTATGAACGAGTATTACGCCAAGGACATTTCCAAGAAGCGCCGGATCGTGAACAAGATGAAAGGAAACGCAGGCGTTCCGCTTTCTCCGCCGCCCTACGGTTATATCAAAAACCCAGACGATCCCCGCTTTTGGGTGGTAGAGCCGGAAGCTGCCGAGGTAGTGCGCCGGATCTACCGCATGGCGCTGGAGGGGTACGGGCTGGCAGAAACGGCAGCACAGCTTGCCGCCGATGGCGTGGTCAATCCCACCTATTACTGGCGCAGTCGTGGGACGAGCCGGGGCGGGTCAAAAAGCACCGTGGAGCCTACCAAGTGGGGGCATACCACCGTCAAGAAGATCCTCACCTTGCAGGAATATTGCGGCGATGTCATCAACTTCAAAAGCTATTCCAAGTCCTACAAGATGAAAAAGCGAATCGAGAACCCGGAGGAAAACCGGGCGATCTTCCTCAATGTCCATGAGGCTATCATTGACCGCCAGACTTGGGAAAAGGTGCAGGTGCTCCAAAAAGGGACACGCCGCAAAAAGCCCACGGTCACGCAGGCACCCAGCGTATTCTCTGGCCTGCTGAAATGCCCGGAGTGCGGCGGCAACCTCAATTTCCACTTCAATCAGAACAACCACGACATCAAATTTTTCAGTTGCCAAAATCACAACTCCGGCTATCGCAAGTGCAGCAAGACGCATTATATCCGGCTGGACTTCTTGGAGCAGGTCGTTTTATATGAGGTCAAGCGGCTGGCCTGCTTCGCCAGCGAATACGAAAATGACTTTATCAAGGCCATGATCGGACGCTCGGCAAAGGTAGCGGAAAACACCGCGCTCCGCAAGCAGCGGGATCTGGATGCTCTGACCGCCCGCGACCGGGAGTTGGATATGCTCTTTGAACGGCTCTATGAGGACAATGTGGCGGGTAAGATCGACGATGCCCGGTTTGCCAAAATGTCCAAACGCTATGAACAGGAGCAGGGCGAAAACGCAAAGAAGATCAAGGCGCTGCGGCTGGAACTGAAAAAGGACGAGAGCAAGCGCATGGACATTGACGATTTCCTTGAAACGGTGCGGCGGTACACGGACGCGACCACTATTACAAAGCGTATGGTCGCGGAGCTGATCGACCACATTGAGGTGTACCACGCTGAAAAGCAGGACGGCGTTACCAATCAGCGTGTCGTGATCTACTACAACTGCATCGGCGCTTTCGATGTGCCGGATCGCCGGAAGATCCCGGAGGCCGACATTATCATGGAAACGAGAAAAGGCGTAGCACTCAGCTACGCCCCGGAACAGGTTGCAGTATGAACTTTTCAGGAAATAAAAAAGCAGAGTGTCCATTACAGGATACTCAGATCCTATAAGGACACTCTGCATGGTCCGAGTGACTGGATTCGAACCAGCGGCCTCTTGAACCCCATTCAAGCGCGATACCAAACTTCGCCACACCCGGAAATCGCCGTCTGTTCTAGACGGCTTGATTATATTAACACATTCTGGCCGGACTTGCAAGTCCTTTTTCCTGTTTCGCTAAAATTTTTCGTCCGGCATCTCTGGCCCATAGCCGGCAAACAGCTCCATCATGCGGCGGATAAAGCCCTCCCGGTCTGAGCCCGTCACCAGCCGGGCATTGGCCGTCCGCTTGGCGTCGCTGTAGGCGTCGGTCACGGTCTTTCCCCGGGTTACCTTCCCGTGGCGCTCCACCCCGATCCAACACGGTTTGGACTCGAACAGACTGCGGTCGATGGCGTACATCATGGCGCAGGGGTCATGCAGCGGCGCCCCACCGGTGCGGAACTGCCGTGCGTTCTCTTCGATCCCGCTACCCATAAAATAGGCCGCCAACCTGGCCTGGACGCTCCCCAGTGCAGCCAGCTCCTCCACCTCCCGTGCCGTGATATAGGTACTGTGGGTCACATCCAGGCCGCACATCACCACCGGAATGCCGGAACGGAACACCAGCTCCGCCGCCTCCGGGTCGGCCAGGACGTTGAACTCCGCCGCCGGCGTGGTATTCCCAAAGGCCGCCGCGCCGCCCATCATCGTGACGCACCGTACCAGCCCGGCCAGCTCCGGGTACAGGGACAGGGCGATCCCCAGATTGGTCAGCGGCCCGGTAGCGACCACCTCCAGCGCTCCGCCCCAAGCCTCCGCCTCCCGCCGGAGGGCCTCCCAGGCCGGTCCCGCTTCCGGCATCCGCACCGGCGCGGGCAGCTCCGCACCCAGCAGACCGTCCTCCCCATGAAAATGCTCGGCGGTGATGGGCGCGCCGAACATGGGGCGGTCCGCGCCGGCATACACCGGCGCCGCCGCGCCCGACAGCTCCACGATTTTCAGCGCGTTCCCCAGAGTCCGCTCCAGCCCCACGTTTCCCGCCACAGCGGAAATGCCCCGGACATCCAGCTCCGCCGCCTGAAAGGCCATCATCAGCGCTACGGCGTCGTCGATCCCCGGATCACAGTCGATGAAAACAGGCCGCCGCTCCATCACATTCCCTCCCCATAACGCTCCACAGCCCGTACCAGCAGGTCCACAAACCCGGCCCGGTCCACATCCAGCAGAACTGTGGCATTGGGCCGCTTTCCAGTCTGGTGATAATAGTCTGCTATGGTGGCTCCCCGGCAGTAATCTCCGCCGGTCTCCACCTCGATATACAGCTCCTCCCCGCGAAACAGCTCCGGCGCAATCAGGGCGGCCACGGCCACGCCGTCGTGGACAGGCGCCCCCCGGTAGCCCTTCTCCCGATGGAACCGGTAGAAAAAATCCAGCCAGTCAGCCACCACGCGGGCCACTGGATTGCCCGCCGCCCGAATGCGCTGGAACTCCTCCGGGTAGACCAGGGCCTGCTCCGTCACGTCCAGCCCAGCCATGGTGATGGGCACGCCGGAGCGGAATACCAGCTCCGCCGCTTCCGGGTCCACCAGGATGTTGAACTCCGCCGCCGGGGTCCAATTCCCATGCCGGATGCCCCCGCCCATCATAGAGATGCGGCCGATCCTGGACTTCAGCTCCGGGTGGGACAGCAGCAGCGCGGCCACATTGGTCAGCGGCCCGGTGGATACCAGGGTTACCGGCTCGCCGCTCGCCCGCAGGACCCGGGCCATCTGCTCCACAGCGCTGATGGGTTCCGGCCGGCGCAGCGGCTCCGGCAGGGCCGGGCCGTCCAGCCCCGTCTCCCCATGGACGCTGGGAGCCACCATGGGCTCCGAGACCAGCGGCCCCGGCCGGCCCTTGGCCATGGGAGCGTCGATCCCCAGCAGAGCCATGACCCGCAGGGCGTTATAGGTGGTCTTTTCAATGGTCTGGTTCCCGCTGACCGAGGTCACGGCCCGGATCTCCAGCCGTGGACTGGCGTTAGCCAGCATCCAGGCGATGGCGTCGTCATGGCCGGGGTCTCCGTCCAGAAGGATGGGGATGGAGCGCATGGGATTCACCTCACTTCTCATTTTGGGCCTCCGCTGGGTACAGCAGCCGGAAGCGGCTGCGCTCAAACGCCACCACACCCTCCCGCTTCAGGGTACCCAGTTCCCGGGACAGGGCGCTGCGGTCGGCGCAGAGGTAGTCGGCCAGTCCCTGGCGGTCCAGTGGAATCTCAAACGTGGCCCCGCCGGCCCCCGCCGCCTGCTCTTCCAAGTAGGACAGCAGCTTTTCCCGCAGCGTGCGCTTGGACAGGTGCTCCATCCGCCGGGTCAAAAAGACGTTCTTCCGGGCCAGTACCGAGATCAGGTTGCGAATCAGCTCCCCGTGGAATCGGCAGGCCGTGGGACAGGTGGTCAGCAGTCTTTTACCGTCCAGCAGCACCACCGCGCTGTCCGCGCTGGCCAGCACCGATACCGGCAGCGTTTCTGTCCGCGCGCAGGCATAGGCCTCCCCAAAGAGTTCTCCCGGACCCAGGGCGGCCAGGATCGTGCGGTAACCCAGGGCATCCTCCCGGCAGACCTGAAGTCCGCCGGAGAGCACCACGCCCATCTGGTCCGCCGGGCCGCCGCTGCGCAGAACAAATTCCCCCCGGCCGTACCGCCGGACCACCGCCCCCAGGCATTGCAGCATCGCGCGGGCGTCCGCCTCCGCAGCGCCTGCGAACAGCGGCGATTGGCACAGCACCTGCAAATAATTCTCCAAAAAAGCCCCTCCCGTTGCCGTTGCAACATACAGTTCTCTCTCAGTATAGTATGCTCCTATTCGAAATGCAAGTGCCGTCTTTCCCACTCGGGAACAACTGATAGGAGTGTCACAGATATGGTAAGAAAGATCATCAAAATCGACGAGAACAAATGCAACGGCTGCGGGCTGTGCGCGGCGGCCTGCCACGAAGGGGCCATCGGCATGGTAAACGGCAAGGCCAAACTGCTGCGGGAGGACTACTGCGACGGTCTGGGGGATTGTCTCCCCGCCTGCCCCACCGGCGCCATCACCTTTGAGGAGCGGGAGGCCCCCGCTTACGACCACGCCGCCGTGCTGGCCGCCAAGGCCGCCCGGCAAACCGCCAGCGCCCCGCTCCCCTGCGGCTGCCCCGGCTCGGCCAGCCGCGTCATCCGGAGGGAAGAGCGCCCCGCAGCGTCCGGCGAGATCCCCTCAGAGCTGCGGCAGTTCCCTGTGCAGCTCAAGCTGGTGCCCGTCCGGGCCCCCTACTTCGACGGGGCGGACCTGCTCATCGCCGCCGACTGTACGGCCTTTGCCTATGGCGCCTTCCACCGGGACTTCATCCGCGGCCGGGTGGTCCTGGTGGGCTGTCCCAAGCTGGACGAGGGGGATTACACGGAAAAGCTCTCCGCCATTCTCGCCGCCAACGAGATCCGCAGCGTGACCGTCGTCCGGATGGAGGTCCCCTGCTGCGGCGGCATCCAGCGCGCCGCGGAGGCCGCCGTGGCCGCGTCCGGCCGCAAGATCCCGCTGAAGGTGTCCGTCATCGGGATCGACGGCCAGCTCCGCAGCTAATACGGAAGGTCCGCTCCCGACCGGGAGCGGACCTTCTTATTCTCTCGCCATCCCAATCCGGAATGGGAGTGCAGGATCGTTTGCCTCTCCAGCGGCCCGCATATCCGGCCGGGCTCGCGCAAGGCCGAGTTCAGCCCTGCTTCACCGGGCCTTGACGGGTTCGGCATCTTCCGGCTCCGCCGACGGGTAAAACCGCTTTACAAATTCTGCAAATTTTTGGATATACGGCTTTAGAATGTAGTTTTTCTGATAGATCAGGTAGAGGCTCCGCCGCGCCGCGCTCTCCGGCAGCTCGAACCCCAGCAGCCGCTTCTCCTCACAGAAATTCCGGGCTGCCCGCTCGGAGAGGATGGAGATCCCCAAACCCTGCGCCACCAGATTCTTGATGGCCTCCTGATCGTTGATGCGGGCGATGACCTGCAGCTCGGATTCCCGGATGCCCATGCTCTCTAGAAAGCGGTCCGCGCTCTTCTTGCTGCCGCTCCCGTTCTCCCGCAGGATCATCGCCTCCCCCAGCAGCGCCTCCACAGGAAAAGCCCCCTGGGCCTTCAGCGCCAGGAAATGCTCGTTCACCGGTGTGATCAGCACCATCCGGTCCTGATAGAAGGGGATGCAGGCCAGAGCCTCGTCCGCGCAGCGCATCCCCACCAGTCCCACGTCAAAATTGCCCTGCAGCAGTCCGTCCACGATGCCCTGGCTGTCGCTTTGATGGATGGAAAAATAGGTGTCGGGGTGGGCCTTCCCATATGCGGGGAGCAGTTCCGGCAGGATGTAGGCGGAGGGAATGGTGGAGGCGCCTAGACGGATGATTTTCCGGCTCTCGCCCGCCCAGCGCTGGAGCAGATTGTCCCGCAGGCTCAGAATGTGGCAGGCGCACTCGTACAGCTCCCACCCCCGGGGCGTGATCTCGATGCTCTTGGTGGTCCGGATGATGAGGCGGGAGTGGAGCTCCTCTTCCAGTTGCCGGATATGCGTGCTGATGGTGGGTTGGGAGATATAGAGCTTTTCCGCCGCCTTGGTGAAGCTGCGGTACTCCACCACGTTGGTAAAGGATTCCAACTGCTTAAGCTCCATGGCCGCGCCGCCCCTTCAGGATCTCCTCCAGGGCCCCGAGGGCCGTGTCCACCTCTTCCTCCGTGTTCCACCAGCCGAAGGAGAAGCGGATGGTACCGGTAGGATAGGTCCCCAGGGTCCTATGGGCGGCAGGGGCGCAGTGCAGGCCCACCCGGGTCATGATCCCATAGGTCTCATCCAGCTCCCAGGCCACCTGGGACAACTCCCGCCCCGGGGTCTGCAGGGACACCACCCCCGTTCGGCCGCGGAGGTCCCCCCTCCCCGCCACCCGGATACCGGGTATGGCCCGAAGCCCCTCCAGAAAGCGCGCCGTCAGCTTCTGCTCATGGGCCCGGACCGCGTCGATGCCGGTGTCCTTCAGCCAGGCCAGGCCGGCGTGCAGGCCCAGGATACCCGGCAGGTTCAGCGTCCCCGCCTCAAAGCGGTCCGGCAGAAAGTCCGGCGTCTCCTCCGTATGGCTGAGGCTGCCCGTCCCGCCGGAGAGCAGGGGCTCCACCTGTCCGATCAGGTCTTCCCGGAGCACGAAGCCCCCGACGCCCTGGGGGCCCAGCAGGCCCTTGTGGCCGGTGAAGGCCAGGGCGTCGATGTGCATGTCCCCCATGTGGATGGGCCAGACGCCGGCGGTCTGGGCGGAATCCACGAAAAAGCGCAGGCCGTGGGCCGCGCAGAACTCCCCCACCTCCCCCAGCGGCAGCAGCGTCCCACACACGTTGCTGGCATGGGTCATGACCACGGCCCGGGTGCGGGGGGTCAGGCTGCCGGCGAGGGCCTCGACCCGCAGGCTCCCGTCCTCTGCGCAGGGGACCCGGGAAAAGGAGACGCCTCTGCGCTCCAACTGCACCAGAGGCCGCATGACGGCGTTGTGCTCCACAGCGGACACCAACACATGGTCGCCGGGCCGGAGGAAGCCCTTCAGCAGGACGTTCAGACTCTCGGTGACGTTTTTGGTAAAGACCACGTTCTTGCAGTCCTCCCCGCCGAACAGCTCGCACAGCATCTGCCGGGTCTCGTAAACGGTCTCCTCCACGCGGTAGGCCCGCTGGTAACAGCCCCGGTTGATGTTGCTGCCCGTCTGCGTCAGAAAGCCATACATGGCGTCCGCCACGGCCCTGGGCTTGGGAAAGGTGGTGCTGGCGTTGTCCAGATAGATGCTTCCCATGCGAGGTCCTCCCTTCTGGGTGTTTCTTCTCTATCGTAGCATCTTTTTATTGGATTTTCAAATAAATACAGATAAATAATCAATCATTGCGATTGGATGCCGGGCCGCGTGAATGCTATACTGGACATGACCCAAACTATGGAAGGAGAATCAGAGGATGGACCTGAAAAAGGAAACCTCCGGCATCGTTCTGGCCGGCGTCGTCATCGGTATCCTCGCATCCCTGCTGGTGTTCTTCGGCAATCCGGTCAACATGGGCTTCTGCATCGCCTGCTTCCTGCGGGACACCGCCGGAGCCCTTGGCCTCCACTCCGCCGCCCCGGTGCAGTACATCCGCCCCGAGATCATCGGACTGGTGCTGGGCAGCTTTCTGCTGGCCCTGACCCGGAAGGAGCTCTCCGCCCGAGGTGGCAGCGCCCCGCTGACCCGCTTCGTGCTGGGCTTCTTCGTCATGATCGGCTGCCTGATGTTCCTGGGCTGCCCCTTCCGCATGATCCTGCGGCTGGCCGGCGGCGACCTGAACGCCCTGTTCGGCCTGGGCGGCTTCGTCTGCGGCATTCTGGCCGGGGTATTTTTCCTGAACCGGGGATATTCCCTCCGGCGCACCTACCGGCTTCCCGCTCTGGAGGGCCGGCTGTTCCCCGTCCTCCAGGTGGTGCTGCTCCTGCTCCTGGTGGCCTCCCCCTCTCTGCTCCGCTTCACCGAGCCGGGCGGCGGCCCCGGCGCCAAGCACGCGGCGGTCCTCATCAGCCTGGCCGCCGGGCTCGTCGTGGGCGCGCTGGCCCAGCGGACCCGGCTGTGCATGGTGGGCGGCATCCGGGATTTGGTCCTGTTCCGGGAATCCAAGCTGCTGCTGGGTTTCCTGGCCATTCTGGTCAGCGCCCTGGCCTGTAACCTGGTGCTCAACGCCGCCACGCCGGACCCCTACTTCCACCTGGGCTTCACGGGCCAGGCCGTGGCCCACACCGACGGGCTGTGGAACTTCCTGGGAATGCTGCTCGCCGGCTTTGGCTGCGTCCTGCTGGGGGGCTGCCCCCTGCGGCAGCTCGTGCTCTCTGGCGAGGGCAACACCGACAGCGCCGTCACGGTGCTGGGGCTCATGGCGGGAGCCGCCTTCGCCCACAACTTCGGCCTGGCCTCCAGCGGCGAGGGCCCCACCGCCAACGGCAAGCTGGCCGTGGTCATCGGCATCGCCGTGGTGGCCGTCATCGCCTGTCTCAACACCTTCCGAAAAGAAGAATCGTAAAGGAGAGGATCGTTATGAATACGCTGGACGCCCGTGGGCTCTCCTGCCCGGAGCCCGTGGTCATGCTCCGCAAGGCCATGGCCTCCCAGGAGCCCGCCTACCAGATCGTGGTGGACAACCCCACCTCCCGGGAAAACGTGACCCGCTATGCCGAGCACCAGGGCTATCAGGTGGCCTGCGTGGAGCACGGCGGAGAGTATACCCTCTCCATCACCAAGTGAGATGACCTATATCGCCACATTCTATTCCCACTTCGGCGCCATCCGGTACAAGCGGCTCTGCGAGAGTTGCCGGATGGCGGCAAAGCTCATGCCGGTGCCCCGGGACCTGAGCAGCAGCTGCGGCACCTGCGTGCGCTACGAGGGTGAGACGGCCTGTCCGGCGGACGTCTGGCCCCAGGAGGTGGAGCAGGTCGTGCAGGCGCTGCCGGAGGGCTACCGCACCTGCTACCGGGCGGAAAACAGCTAAGGAGATGCGAGCATGGAGACCGAGGTAAAACTGACCAAGCTGGCCACCTGCGCCGGCTGCGGCGCCAAGGTGGGGGCCGGGACGCTGGTGCACATGCTGGAGGGCTTCCGGACCCATCAGGACCCTCGCCTGATCGTGGGCTACGACAAGAGCGACGACGCCAGCGTCTACGTTCTGGACGACGAGACCGCCCTGGTGCAGACCACCGACTTCTTCCCCCCCATCGTGGACGACCCGTTCCTCTACGGGCAGATCGCGGCAGCCAACGCCATGAGCGACGTCTACGCCATGGGCGGGGAGCCCAAGCTGGCGCTGAACATCCTGTGCATTCCCGAGCAGATGGAGCCGGGGACCGTGCAGGAGATCCTGCGGGGGGGCTACGACAAAGCCTACGAGGCGGGGGCCATCATCACCGGAGGCCACACCATTCACGGCGCGGAGCCCATCTACGGTCTGGCGGTCTCCGGCTTCGTCCACCCCCAAAAGGTCCTGAAAAACTGCGGCGCCCGCCCCGGCGACGTTCTGCTCCTCACCAAGCCGCTGGGCATTGGTATCCTCACCACAGCCGCCAAGGCCGACCTGGTGGAGCCCCCGGTCCTAAAGCGCATCTACCGGCAGATGGCCACCCTGAACAAGGCCGCCCGTAACATCATGGTCCGCTATCCGGTCCATAGCTGTACCGACGTCACCGGCTTTGCCCTGCTGGGTCACAGCTTTGAAATGGCCCAGGGCAGCGGCTGCTCCATCCATATCCAGACCGACCGGGTACCTTTTCACCCCGAGGCCTATCCCCTGGCGGAGATGGGCTTTATCCCCGCCGGAGCCTACCGCAACCGGGACTACGCCCAGGCCGGGGTGGAGGTGCGCGGCGCCGTCAGCCGAGCCATGCAGGACATTCTGTACGACCCCCAGACCAGCGGCGGACTGCTGATGGCCCTGCCGGAGGCGGACGCCCAGTCCTGTCTGGCCGAGCTGCGGGACATTCTCCCTCAGGCTGCGGCCATCGGCTATGTGACCGAGCACAGGCAGGCGTGGATCTGCCTGGAGTGAGCAGGCGCACCTTGTCTGGAAACGCCCCCTGCCCGCCGCACAGCTTGTGCGGCGGGCAGGGGGCGTTTGTGTTTCAACCGGGCGAAAGGCCTTCCAATTAACCAAAGATCTGAGGCATCATGAGCTTGGGCAGGAAGGTCGCCACAGCCGGGATGTAAGTCGTGATTAGCAGTGTGGGAATCCAAGCGAAGAGGATAAAGATCATGATGGGCGAGAGCATCTTGTTGATCTTGGCTCCGCAGACGCGGCCGCTCAGGTACAGCATGGGCGCAGTGGGCGGCGTAATATTCCCCATGCCCAGATTGACGCCCAGGATGGCGGCAAAATGAACCGGATGGATGCCGATGCCCTGTACGATCGGCAGCAGGATGGGCGTGCACAGCAGGATGCCGCTGGTGTCGTCCATCAACATGCCGATGATGATCATAAAGACATTGACCATCAAAAGAATCAGATACTTATTGTCCGTAATGCTCAGCAGAGCCTCTGCAATCTGAGCAGGCACGTTCTGCATCGTCAGCAGCTTGCTGAAGATCATGACCATGAAGAACATCACCATAATAACACCAGTGGCACAGGCGGATTCCGTCAGTGCCTGATGCAGGCCGTCCCCCTTCAGGCCCTTATAGATGAACATGCCGCAGGGGATGGCATAGGCCACGCTGATGGCGGCGGCTTCGGTAGCCGTCATGATACCGCCATAGATTCCGCCCAGGATGATAACCGGCATAATCAAAGCGGGGATGGCACGTAGTGTGGATCTGGCCGTATTCCTGCCCCAGGTCCGGAAATGCTCCTTAGGCGGCTGTACGATGTCAAATTTTTGGGTCATGACCATGTTGACCAGGCACAGCAGCGCCACCAGGATCAGGCCGGGGACGATGGTGGCTGTGAAACAGGCCAGAACCGAAGTACCACTGGACCAGGCATACAGGACCTGGGCCGAACTGGGCGGGATCAGCAGGCCCAGCGGACAAGCGGCTGCCAGCAGCGCCGCGGTGTAGCCTTTTTCATAGCCCGCACGGGTCAGGCGTGGCTCCATGAGGGCTCCGATGCACGACAGTGTCGCCGAGGCGCTTCCGGAGATGGAACCGAACACCGCGGAGGTAATGACTGCTACCGCACCCAAGCCACTCTTGAATCGGCCCACAAACCGCTCCACCAAGCCGATTAGGGCATCCCCAATGCGGCCTTTCTCCATGACCTTGCCCGCCAGAACAAACAGCGGAATGGCCAGGAGAATGGTAGAATTGATCTGTGTATATCCGCTGGCCAGCAAGGTATTGGGATTAAACCCCAGCGTGTAGGTGATCCAGAGAAATGCCCCACCAAAGGCAAAGGGGATGGGCATTCCGACCACTAGGCAGCCAATCAGGATTATAATGCTGATTGCAATCGAAATCATCAGTCGTTCCCCTCCTCTGCTCTGGAATCCGCCGCTTCGAGCATTGCCTTGGCCTCCGCCTTATTGGGCAGCGTGATAGCAGGATATTTTTCTTTCAGCCGGTCAGATACATAGTCGCCTGGCACAGGCCTGGTATAGTAGCCCTCCCGCAGATAAGTCCTAAGGTTGCGCTGCAGATAATACACATGGTAGAACTCCATCAACAGGAACCCAAAGAATACCGAAGCTTTCGGAATGACCAGGGGGATCTTCAGGGAGGTGGACAAGCCCCATTTGGCGATCTCGCCGGAGAAATACTTGGCGGCCCAGATCAAAACGATTGTATTGACCAGCACGGTAAGCGCCTGGGATATCAGGGCTAAACCATCCTTGCAGCGCATATTCCTGATGTACACATTCAGCAAATCGGCCTTGATGTGGCTGTCCTCATAGCTGCCATAGACAGCTCCCATAAAATACAGCCAGAAGGCAAACAACATGATGATCTCATCCGAACCATACAGGTTGCCCTTAAAGAAATAACGTTTGATCACCGCCCACACCATGACGGCTGTGGAGCAGACACTGCCGATAATCATCAGCCATTTGACCACATGGTGGAGAATCCTCCAAAACAGCGTCTTTTCCAAATCGCAGTGCTCTTTCGCCATTGCCAAGGGGATCGAGGCGGCCGATGCCGTCACCAAAGCGGCTGAGGTGGGTCTGGTTTTTGCTAAGGCCGGCTGTCCCGGGAAATACTATCTGCTGTTCTCCGGCGAGGTGGCCGCCGTCCAGGCCTCTCTGGACGCGGGCTGCGCCATCGGCGGGAGTCATGTGGTGGATCAGTGCGTGATCCCCAGGGTCCACCCGCAGGTCGTCCGCGCCATCGGGATGACCAATCTGCCCGAGGAGGCCGGCGCAGTGGGCGTGATGGAATTTTACAGCGTGACTGCCTCCATCTACGGCGCGGACGCGGCCGTCAAGGCGGCGGACGTGTCCCTTCTGGACGTGCGGCTGGGCACGGGCATCGGCGGAAAGTCCTTCGTCATCCTGGTGGGCGATGTGGCTGCCGTGACCGAGTCCGTCCGCTGCGGCATCCATACGCCCAACGCCGAGGGGATGCTGGTCGCATCGGTGGTCATACCGAACCCCAGCCCGGAGCTGTTCAACCGTCTGCTGTAACAGGGGATGAGTGAAATGCAGGAACACGCGCAGGCCGAAAAGCAGCGCATCATACGAGTTTGTACCCGGCAAGCAGGTCACGCTGGCGCACCTGATCGCCAACCCGGAGCCCGAGCTCTACAAGAAGCTGGGGGTCATCGGGAACAGCTCGGGGGCACTGGGTATTCTGACCATTACCCCCAGCGAGGGCGCCATCATCGGGGCCGACGTGGCCACCAAGGCCGCCAACGTGGATGTGGTGTTTGTGGACCGTTTCAACGGCTCGCTGGTGATCAACGGCGACGTAGCCAGCGTGGAATCGGCTCTGCGGGATGTGCTGGGCGTGCTGTCCGATGTGCTCGGCTTCACCCTGGCCACCTCCATTACCCGCACATGAAGCGGATTATTTTGGTCGGGCCTACCGCCTCGGGCAAGACCACGCTGTGCCAGCGGCTCAACGGCCTGGAGCAGGTCTATAAAAAGACCCAGGCCATCGAGGTGGTCAACTGCACCATCGACACGCCGGGGGAGCATCTGGAGCATCGCTCCTTCCTCCAGGGGCTGGTGGTTACGTCGGTGGAAGCCGACCTGGTGCTGTTCCTTCAGGACGCCACCGCCCAGCGGTTCCTGTTTTCCCCCGGCCAGGCCGCCGCCTTCCCCATCCCCACGGCCGGGGTGGTGACCAAAGCCGACATTGCCACCGAGGAGCAGTGCCGCCAGGCGGAGGAACTGCTGGCGCTGGCCGGCGCGGACCCCATCTTCCGCGTAAGCTCGCTCCGAGGGGACGGCATGGAGGAATTGCTCCGGTTCCTGGACCCGGGCCGGGGCCAGCCGTGAAGCGGTCCTGGCAGGGGGCGACAGCGGCACTCATCAGCAACGTGATCTTCGGGTTTGGCTTTTGGGGGCGCCCGGGCAAACCCCGAATTGCAAAGCGGCCGGGACCTGTCCACACAGGTCCCGGCCTTTGTTTACCCCTTTGGGGAGAGCCCTTGTAATAGACTTCATCCACTCGATCCAGCCGCAGGACGCCTCGTCGTAGTCCCGGATGCCGCTCTTGCTGTGGGGCACCGGCGGGATCAGACCGATGCGCTCATAGTAGAGCAGGGTGTCGGCGGACAGGCCGCACCTCTTGCTCACCTCGGCAATGGTCATACTCCACCCACCGGCCCGGCGGCAAGGCTCTCCCACATCCCGGGCCCCTGGCAGGCAGTCGGCAAAGCCGCGGAAACCCTCCCGTGTGCGCTCCATGGCAGCCACACTGGTGTCGGCAGCGGTAACGACAAAGTAAAACTCCCCGAAAACGCTTGTTTTCGGGGAGTTTGGAGCTGGTAGCCGGATTCGAACCGGCGACCTACGCATTACGAGTGCGTCGCTCTACCGACTGAGCCATACCAGCATATAAAACTCTGCGTGCAGGGCGAACCCCTGCCGGCCGGCTGCTCTGCCCGAGCCACCGCCGCATACGGGCCGTTCACAGCCCTAGCAGTTAATTAAGATACCACATTTTTTTACCGCCGTCAATAGCCGATCTCAACTCCCTCACCGCTCATTGTTTAAGAAAAGTTTAGATTTGCCTATTTCCCTGTTTAGATTTTTCCTCTATGATAATGTCCACGGAATAAACCGGTTACAATGCCTCTTTCCGCTGGAGCGCCGGATTGCTCCACCGGAAGGTGCAAGGCTTTGGGCTTTTTTCGTACGCATTATGATCAGGTAGAACGCAGATGCTGGAGGAATGGTCTGTGAAGAGGCGAATTTTTGTCTACCATACGCTCACCGTACTGGCGGCGCTGGTGACGCTGCTGGTGGTCAGCGGCGGCGTCATGGGGTGGGTCACGCACCGTTATCAGGAGTGGTCCCGCTCGGCCATAGACGACCGGGCGGAGCAGGTACAGGCCCTTCTGAGCGGCAGCAGCGGCACGGATTGGGGGCGGCTGGACGCTCAACTGCGCGAGTTGGGCTACCATCTACGGGTGGGCCAAAACGGTCGGGAGCTGTACTCCTCCCTGGACCCCTTCCAGGAGAACGCCTACCAGCGCTTTTCCGCCGACGCGGTCTGGCCCCCCAACGGCACACACACGATCCAGAACGACGGCATCCTGATGATCGGCACGCAGAACGGCCCCTACACAATCGTCGCCATGTCCCGCCCCCATATTCCCGAGGTCTTTGGCCGCCAGCGCCCCCAGTCCGAAGCCGTCATGCTGGCCCTGATCACCAGCGGTCTGACCGCCATCGTCCTGATCGTTCTGCTCAGTCTGCTCTTTACCAACCACCAGGTCAAACAGCTCATGCGCCCCGTCAACGCCCTGGCCGACGCCGCCCAGCGGGTGGAGCGGGGCGACCTGTCCCGTCCGGTGGACTACCACGGCAAGGATGAATTTGCCTCCGTCTGCGCCGCCTTTGACCACATGCAGCGCCATCTGCTGGCCGAACGGGAGAAAAATGCCGCCTACGAGCAGGCCCGGACCGATCTGGTGGCCGGCATCTCCCATGATTTGCGCACGCCGCTGACGTCGGTGAAGGGCTACATCAAGGGTCTGCGGGACGGGGTAGCCAACACGCCGGAGAAGCAGCGGCAGTACCTGGACGTGGCCTACCGCAAGGCCTGCGATATGGACATCCTGCTCCAGCGGCTGTTTTACTTTTCCAAAATGGAGACCGGAAATCTCCCTCTCTTTCCGGAGCGGGCCGACCTGGGCAGCTTCGTGCGCAGGTTTGCCGAGGATGTCCAGGGTGAGCTGGAGGCCAAGGGCGGACATATTCTGGTGCAGGGCGCTCCCACCCCCCACCCCGTCCGCATCGACACCGAGCAGATCTACCGGGTGCTCACCAATCTGACGGACAACGCGCTGCGCTACGCGGGGACCACTCCACTGGAGCTCACCCTGACCATATGGCGGGAGCGGGACACCGAACGTCTGCGCTTTGCCGACAACGGCGCCGGGGTGCCGGAGGAGCAGCTTTCCCACCTCTTTGAGCAGTTCTGGCGGGGAGATCAGGCACGGGGCAGCCGGGGCGGCGAGGGCAGCGGCCTGGGGCTGTATATCGTCAAGTATATCGTGGAGGCGCACGGTGGGACCATCGCCGCCCGGAACGACCATGGGCTGGTGTTCGAAATCGCCCTGCCCTGTGAAGAGGAGGTTTGACCATGAGCAAAATTCTGATCATCGAGGATGACAGCGAGATTGCCATGCTGGAACGGGACTACCTGGAGATCGAGGGCTTCGAGACCACGGTGATCGCCGACGGCGAGGCGGCGGCTGAGGAGGCTCTTCGGGGCGGATACGACCTGCTGCTCCTGGACCTGATGCTGCCGGGCTGCAACGGCTACGACATCTGCCGGCGGGTACGGGACCGGATCGATGTGCCCATCCTGATGGTCACCGCCCGCACCGACTCGGTGGATAAGATCCGGGGGCTGGGACTGGGCGCCGACGACTATATCGCCAAGCCCTTCGATCCGGCTGAGCTGGTGGCCCGGGTGAAATCCCACCTGAGCCGGTACGCCCGTCTCACCGGCGGCGGGGGCGGACAGGCGGAGCAGGACGCCATCACCGTGGGCGATGTGCACATCCTGCCCCGGAGCTGGAAGGTCTACAAGGGCGGACGGGAGCTGAAGATGCCCAACCGGGAGTTCGCTCTGCTGAAATTCCTGGCGGAGAACCCCAACATCGTCTTTTCCAAAGAGCAGCTCTTCGAGACGATCTGGGGCTACGACTATGTGGGGGACAGCGCCACCGTCACCGTCCACGTCGGGCGTATCCGGGAAAAGATCGAGGACGACCCGTCTCACCCCAAGCTCATTGAGACCGTTTGGGGCGCGGGCTACCGGTTGAACCGCTGAACGGAAAAGCCCTCCAGGCGCTGTGCGTCTGGAGGGCTTTTGGGATTGTTTGCAATCTGTTTCGAATTTGTTTTGATTTTCCACCCCCTGTGTTTAGATTCCGTCCGTACAATCAATCAACGTAAATAGCCTGATATGGAAAGGACGGCTGAAGCAATGAAACTCAACCTGGGACAGAATCCGGCACCCACGCAGACCCCCTCCGGCGGCGCCGCGGTCAAGCCAAGCAGAAAAAAGGGACCTGGAAAAAAGCTGGTGGCCTTGGTCTTGGTGTGCGCCATCGCGGGCGGCGGCCTCCGGTTCGCCTTCGGCCGCACCAAGGCTTCCGCCGCACCGTCGGCCAGCAGCGCCTATACCACCGCCGCCGTAGAGCGGCGTAACATCACCGCCTCCATCACCGGCAGCGGCACGCTGGAGGCCGCCAACTCCTACTCAGTCACCACCCTGCTGGAGGGCACCATCCTCACCGCCGAATTTGAAGAGGGCGACCAGGTGGAGGAGGGCACCGTCCTCTACACCATTGACTCCTCCAACGCCTCCAGCTCCCTGGAGAAGGCGGAGATCTCCCTGAATCAGTCCCAGCGCAGCTACAACAACAAGCTCAAAAACCAGGAGGATCTGAACGTCACTGCCACCGCCTCCGGCCGGGTGATCGCTCTGGACGTGGAGGTGGGCGACGACGTGTCGGCGGGCCAGACGGTGGCCACCATCCGCAACTCCGACGTGATGGGCCTCACCGTCCCCTTCCCCGCCGACGACGCCGCCGGCTTCTCCCTGGGCCAGACCGCCTCCGTCACCCTGGACAGCACCTTTGAGACCCTGAACGGCACGGTGAGCAAGATCTCCGCCGTCGACACCGTGCTCAGCGGCAACCGGATCGTGCGCGAGGTGACCATCGACGTGTCCAACCCCGGCGGCATCTCCACCAGCCAGAGCGCCTCCGCCGAGATCGCCGGCGTGGGCAGCAGCTCCGGCGGCACCTTCGCGTACGCGGACGAGGCTGCGGTCACGGCCAAAATCTCCGGCGAGGTGGCCTCCCTCCGCGTCTCCGAGGGAGACTGGGTGGACAAGGACCAGCTTTTGCTCGTCCTGTCCAGCGACACCCTGGCCGATGAGATCCAAAGCGCCTCTGAATCCCTGCGCAGCGCCCAGCTCTCTCTGGAATCCCAGTACGACCAGTTGGCCGACTACACCATCACCTCTCCCATCTCCGGCACCATCATCGACAAGAACTACAAGGCCGGAGAGACCTCCGAGTCCAACCAGGTCCTGTGCTCCATCTACGATCTGTCCTATCTGACCATGACCCTCAGCGTGGATGAGCTGGACATTGCCGACATCGCCGTGGGTCAGACCGTCTCCATCACGGCCGACGCCGTGGACGATCAGACCTACAAGGGCGTGGTCACCAAGGTCAGCGTGGCGGGCACCTCCTCCAGCGGCGTCACGACCTACCCCGTCACCATCCGCATCGACGAGACCGACGGCCTTCTTCCCGGCATGAGCGCCGACGCCACCATCGTTCTGGGAAGCGCCGAGGGCGTGCTGACCATTCCCTCCGCCGCTCTCATGCGGGGCAGCCTGGTGCTGGTCACCGCCGATTCCCCCAGCGCCGCCAACGGCGCCTCCGGTGAGTCGGATGCCTCCGCCAGTCAGCAGGGCGGCGGCTACGTCTCGGTCCAGGTCACCGTCGGCATCCGTGACGACAACTACCTGGAGATCACTTCCGGCCTGCAGGAGGGCGACACAGTGGCCTACATCCCCACCACCTCCTCCGGCAACACCTTCCAGATGGGCATGATGCCCGGCGGAGGCATCCCCGGCGTAGGCGGCATGCCCGGCGGCGGTGGCGGCGGCATGGGCGGCGCGCCGGGAGGGTTCTGATATGAATGCGCTCATCGAATTTCAGGACGTCTGCAAATATTATCATATGGGAGACACCACCGTGGTGGCCGCCGACCACATCTCCTTTCAGATCCGCAAGGGTGAGTTTGTGGCCATCGTGGGCTCCTCCGGCTCCGGCAAGTCCACCTGCATGAACATCATCGGCTGTCTGGACGTCCCCTCTGAGGGGACCTATCTGCTGGACGGCCGGGATGTGGGCCAGATGAACAAAAACAAGCTGGCCGAAATCCGCAACGCGCTTTTGGGCTTCATCTTCCAGCAGTACAACCTGCTGCCCAAGCTGAATCTGTTGGAAAACGTGGAGGTCCCGCTGATATACGCCGGCGTGCCCCGTGCAGAGCGCCGGGAGCGGGCCAGAATCGCCCTGGAGATGGTGGGGCTGGGTGACAAGCTCCAGCACAAGCCCAGCCAGCTCTCCGGCGGCCAGCAGCAGCGGGTGTCCAT
>NZ_DCJO01000018.1:0-22849 GCF_002320075.1 Intestinimonas sp. UBA1698
CTACGAGGGCACCTCCGAGGTCCAAAAGATGGTCATCGCACGCGAGGTCATGAAGTAACCAATCACCGCCGGTACCAGGGAAGTCTTGACATTGGTCAGGGCTTCCCTTTCCGGCTTTTCCGACGACGGGAGGAAGCGCCATGCCGGAACCTGATATCGCCCGCTACAAGTACATTTTGGATGAGATCCTGCGCCTGACCGACGACGGCTTCATCGTGGTGGACCCCCAGGGCGTGGTCACTGACATCAACGAGCAGTACTGCGACTTCCTGGGCCGGACCCGGGACGAGGTGGTGGGCTATCCCATCACTAAGGTCATCAAGAACTCCAAGATGATCGACATCGTCCGCAGGCGGTACAGCGAGGAGCTGGCCCTCCACAAGTACGTCCCGGGCGACACCAAGGCCAACGACGACAACTTCGTGCTGGTCAGCCGCTCCTGCGTCTTTGACGACGCCGATCAGGTCGTGGCTGGTGTAGCCCAGGTGAAGTTCCGGCTCCAAACCCTGGACTCGGCCAAACGGCTGATGAGCGAGTACGCCGAGTTGGAATTTTACCGGGAAGAGTACCAGAACTACAGCGGCAACCAGTACAGCTTTGAGCACATCGTGGGCAGCGGCGAGCGCTTCCTGGAAACCAAGCGGGCAGGGCTCAAGGCGGCCAAGACCGACTTTGCCGTCCTGCTCACGGGTGAGACGGGCACCGGCAAGGAGGTCTTTGCCCGGGCCATCCACAACAACAGCCCCCGTTCCGACAAGCCCATGGTCAGCATCAACTGTGCCGCCATCCCCTCCGAGCTGCTGGAGTCGGAGCTCTTCGGCTACGCCGAGGGGGCCTTTACCGGGGCCAAAAAGGGCGGTAAAAAGGGCAAGTTTCAGATGGCCAACGGCGGCACTCTCTTTCTGGACGAGATCGGCGACATGCCCCTGCACATGCAGGCCAAAATCCTGCGCGTCCTTCAGGAGGGCGAGGTGGAGCCGGTGGGCGGCTCCGGACCCGAGCCGGTGGACGTGCGCATCCTCTCCGCCACCCGGAAGAACCTGACCGAGATGATCCAGCGGGGCGAGTTCCGGGAGGATCTCTACTACCGCCTGAACGTCATCAACATTGAGATGGTGCCCCTGCGCCAGCGGCGGGGTGACATCCTGGAGCTGGCCAACTACTTTCTGGCCCGGCTGAACAAGACCTACCACCAGTCCACCGTCCTCTCCGGCGAGGTGAAGCGTTGCCTGATGAACTACCAGTGGCCGGGCAACATCCGGGAGCTGGACAACGTCATCAAGGGGGCCTACGCCACCTGCGACGGCTTCTCCATCGACATGATCGACCTGCCCGCCCGTCTGGCCAATCTGCAGAAGGGAGCCGGACCGGGTGCGGAGGGCTCCAAAAAGCTGGCCGAGCTGATGGACAACTACGAGCGGGAGATTATCAAGTCCACCCTGCGGGCGACGGGCGGCAACTGCCAGCAGGCGGCGGAGGAACTGGGCATCCATCGCAGCGCCCTGTATAAAAAGATGGCCCGGCTGAGCATCCACCGCCGGAAAGAGAACGTCTATGAGTGAGCACTCCACCCGGGGCGCCGGACATCTGTCCGGTGCCCCTTTCTTCTTTGCGCGCGGCAGAGCAACTTTCTGTCGATATTCCCGCGGTTGTGTTATATAATAGCAGCAGCAACAGGAAAGGGAGGTCCCAGTATGGACGACCGCGCCGCGCGCCGCAGGCTGGAGACGCAGATGGAGGCGTTCCTCTCCTCCGGCATGGCACAGCATGAGGCCGACGAGCTCTTCCGGCTGGTGGCGGAGCTGTGCCCCGACCGCCTGGACTTCCGGGAGGTCTGTGAAAACCTCTACGACGGCATCCACATCACCGACGGGGAGGGCAAGGTGCTTTTCATCAACACGGCCTACACCCGCACTACCGGCATCCGTCCGGAGGACGTATTGGGCCGGCGTGTCTCCGACATCGAGGCCGAGGGCAAGCTCTACCGCGGCTCCGTCACGGCCCAGGTGCTGGAGCGCCGGGAGCGGGTCAACTCGGTGGCTACCATCCTGGGGCTCAACAAGGAGGTTCTGGTCACCGGCACCCCGGTGTTCGGTTTCGACGGCGCCATCAAAATGGTGGTGACCAATACCCGGGACTTTCCCGAGCTCAAACGGCTGGAGCAGCAGCTCCTCACCCTTACGGAGGAGAGCCGGAAGGCCCACGAGGAGCTGGCCTATCTGCGCCGCCAGCAGGCGGGCGACAAGCAGCTTTCCTACCGCAGCGCGGCCATGCAGTCGGTGATGTCCCTCATCCAGACCGTGGCCCCCACCGACGTCACGGTGCTCATCACCGGCGAGTCGGGCACCGGCAAGGAGCTGGTGGCCAACGAGCTGTACCAGCAGAGCGACCGGCGGGGCAAGCCCTTTATCAAGGTCAACTGCGCCGCCATTCCCTCCGAGCTGCTGGAGTCCGAGCTCTTCGGTTACGAGGAGGGGGCCTTCACCGGAGCCAAGCGGGCAGGCAAGGCCGGCATGTTCGAGCTGGCCAACACCGGGGTCATCCTTTTGGACGAGATCGGCGACATGCCCCTCCCCCTACAGGCCAAGCTGCTGCGGGTCCTGCAGCAGCGCGAGCTCGTCCGGCTCGGCGGCAGCCGGGTGGTCAAGCTGGACATCCGGGTCATCGCCTCCACCAACAAGGACCTGCGGGAGCAGGTGCGGCAGGGCGGCTTCCGGGAGGACCTCTACTACCGGCTCAACGTGGTCCCCATCGCCCTCAAGCCCCTGCGGGAGCGCAAGGAGGATATCGTCTATCTGGCCGACCAGTTCTGCCGGAACTTTGACAAAAAATACGGAAAAGACGCCCATATTAGCCCCGGCGGCATGGAGCTGCTCCTGGAGTATCCCTGGCCGGGCAACATCCGGGAGCTGGAAAATCTGGTGGAACGCATCGTGGTCACCAGCTCCGGGGCCCTCATCAACCGGGACAGCGTGTTCGCCGCTCTCAGCCCTGGCGGCCTCCGCTTCGGCGGGGACGGGCAGGAGGGAGCCACCCTCAAGCGTCAGGTAGCCGCCTTTGAGCGGGAGGTCATCCTCCACACCATCGAGCGGGAGGGCTCCCTGCGCAGGGCCGCCCGGGCCCTGGGCGTGGATCACTCCACCCTGGTCAAAAAGCGCAGACAGTACGAAATGGAGGAGGCGCACCCAGATAATCGGTGAACTTTGTCACCACCCAGGTGATTTTTTTCACCATTTGATTTTGCCGCTGTTTCCTGTGCACCCTGTCCAAATATAAGGGAATCGGTTTGTCGCAAACTCATTAAAAAGGCCGGGTTTTTTGCTTGTGTTTTTAAAAACGAGTGGTGAAAATTTTCACCACTCGTTTTGCTGTCTTTCCAAAGTCCCAGGGTGATCCAAACAAAAAAATTACTTAGGGGCAGAAGGGATTGCAGGCTTTCCCGCTCTTTGCTCCGGACTTTGGCACGGCTCTTGCATAAACAAAGGCTGTGAGCGGGCAGCCGCCCGAAACCAGAAAGAAAGCAGAGGTTCATCGCAATGAAAAAGACCATTATCACTGTGGCCACCACCGGCGCCTGGCCCAAGAAGGAGAATAATCCCAACGTCCCCATGACGCCCGCCGAGATTGCCGAGGACGTGTACGCCTGCTGGAAGGCCGGCGCGGCCATGGCCCACCTGCACATGCGGGACGATGCCGGCAACGGCACCATGGACAAGAACAAGTTCCGTCAGACCGTGGAGCTGCTGCGGAAAAACCATCCCGAGTGCGATATCATCCTCAATATGACCACCTCGGGCGACCTGAACGCCACGGACGAGACCCGTCAGGCCCATCTGGAAGAGCTGCGCCCCGAGATGGGCTCCTACGACTGCGGCTCTATGAACTGGCTGCACTCCAGCCTGTTCCTCAATCACCCCAAGTTCCTGGAGGAGCTGGGCCAGCACATGCAGGAGTGGGGCGTGAAGCCCGAGATCGAGGCCTTTGATCCCGGCATGATTGCCAACGCGGCCTACTACCTGAAAAAGGGCGTGCTGAAGGCCCCTCTTCACTTCCAGTTCTGCATGGGCTGCGCCAACGGCATCCCCGGCAGCATAAAGAACCTGGTGTTTATGAAGGAGACCATGGAGTCCCTCTGCCCGGGCTCCACCTGGAGCTGCTTTGGCGTGGGCCATTCCGCCATGGAGATGCTCTACGGCGCTGTGGCGCTGGGCGGCCACATCCGTGTGGGCATGGAGGACAACGTGATGTACGCCAAGGGCCAGTTGGCGGCCTGCAACGCCCAGTTTGTGGAGCGCGCCGCCCGGGTCATCCGGGAGTACGGCAACGAGGTGGCCACCCCCGCCGAGGCCCGCGAGATTCTGGGTCTGAAGAAATGAGCTGGGGCGTCTACTGGCTGTTCTACCAATGCCCCCAGTGCGGAAAGAAATTCAAGTCCGGCGCCGATACCATCACCGAGCCCACCTTCGGCATGTGCCCTGCCTGCCACGCCGAAGGCGTGCTGGTGGGGGAGAGCGGCAAGGCAAGCCCGTCCGACGCCAACGACTACGAGGATACTGCTGAATAAGGAGACGGTCTCAAATGAATGCTATCAAGTATATCCTGATCTGCGGCGCCGGCATGATGGGCAAAAACATTGCCTTCGTCATGGCGTCCAACCCCGCCTATCAGGTGGGGGTCTATGACCTGTATGAAACCGACGTGCCCGGCGGTATCCGGGCCAACACCAGGCAGCTCATCGCCAAGGGAGCGCTGACGGAGGAGGAACTGGACGCCCGGCTGTCCCGCATCTCCTTCACCACCGACCTGGATTCCGAGCTGGTCTCCCGCGCCGACCTGGTGATTGAGGCCGTGTTCGAGGACATGAAGATCAAGCGCGAGACCTTCGCCAAGCTGGAGGCCCGCTGCCGGCCCGACACCATCTTCTGCACCAACTCCTCCGTCATGAGCCCCAGCGAGATCTCCGCCGAGCTCCGGCACCGGGAGCGCTTCGTGGGCACCCACTTCTGGAACCCCGGCCATCTGATCCCCCTGGTGGAGGTGGTCAAGTCCGACGCCTCCTCCGATGAGACGGCCCAGACCGTAATGGAGGTGCTCTCCTCCGCCGGCAAGGAGCCCGTCCTGTGCAAAAAGGACGTGCCCGGCTTCATCGCCAACCGGATGCAGCACGCCCTGTGGCGGGAGGCCATCTCCATCGTGGAGCGGGGCATCGCCGACGCCGCCACCGTGGACAAGGCCGTGCGCTACTCCTTTGGCCTGCGCCTGCCCCAGCTCGGCCCCATGGAGAACGCCGACATGGTGGGTACTGATTTGACCTACAATATCCACGACTACATCCTCAAGGACCTGGAGGACTCCCACGAGCCCTCCCCCCTGCTGACCCGGCTGCGGGATGAGGGGAAGCTGGGCTTCAAGACCGGCGAGGGCTTCCAGACGTGGACCCCCCAGCAGATTGAGCAGTCCAAGGAAGCCCTGAACGACTACCTGGTGGACATGCTCTACGGTAAGTAACTCCCGCGCATCACATCCGCGTATCATTTTAGAATGTTGAGAGAGAAAGGAAGCGATCCCATGTCCGAGCAGACCAAGTCCCGCTCCGCCTCCCAGGGCACCCTACTTTGGCGGATCAGCAAGAAGTTCAACTTTGCCGCCGAGAAAATCATTCCGGATTCCTTTGTATTCTGTGTCATCCTGATGCTCGCCGTCTTTGTCCTGTCCCTGCTGCTCTGCGGCAAGTCCCCCCTGGATCTGTTGATTGCCTGGTGGAACGGCCTGAGCAGCCAGTTCACCCTGGCCTTCCAGATGGGCCTGATGGTCATTGTCACCTCCACCTGCGCCCGCAGCCCCCAGGCCGCGAAGCTGCTCAACAAAATTGCCAGTCTGGTGAACACCCGCACCGCCGCCCTGATCGTGCTGATGATCTTCGGCTATGTGACCTCCATGCTCAACTGGGCCTTCTGCACCATCGTCACTCCCATTCTGGCCATGCACCTCGCCAAGCGCATCAAGGGCCTCCACTTCCCCATGATGGTGGCCGGCGGCTATTCCTGCATGATCCTGGGCCAGTGCCTTGGGCCCTCCGCCACTCTGTACTCCAACCTGGCCACCGAGGGCAGCTCCTATGCTGAAATTGTGGGCCAGTCTATGAGCGTAGCCGAAACCTGCTACAACCCCATGAACATCATTCTCTGGGTCGTGCTGGCCGTAGTGTTTATCCTGCTGGTCCTTTTTACCCGTCCGGGTGAGCATGAGCTGGTGGAGCTGGGCAACATCGCCACCGAGGCTGACGTGGAGCCCGAGTCCTACAAGAGCACCAAGAAGCCCGAGAATGCGGCCGAACACATGAACACCTTCAGGCCCTTCATGTGGATCACCGGAGCCTTCATCTTCTTCTACATTGTCTACTCCGTGGCCACCAAGGGCCTGCTGGGCGCACTGAACATGAATCTGGTGATCTTCCTTTTCGTGGGCATCAACTGCTTCCTGTTCCCCGAGCCCCACCAGTGGATCGAGGCCCACAAGAACAGCATGCACCTGGCCACCGACGTTATGCTTCAGTTCCCCTTCTACGGCGCCATCATGGGCATGATGTACCTGGACGGCGGCCTGGGCTCCGTGCTCATCAACGCCATGGTCTCTGTGGCCAACGCCCAGACCCTGCCCATTTTCTCCTTCCTGTCCGCCTGCATCGTGAACCTGTTCATCCCCTCTCAGGGCGGCCAGTTTACCGTGCAGGGTCCCCTGATTGTCGCGGCGGCCAAGGCCATTCCCGACGCCAACCTGGTCAACTGCCTGAACGCCTTCGTCTACGGCGACGAGTGCACCAATCTGCTGCAACCTCTGTACGTCATCCCCGCTCTGTCCGTGGTGGGCATGAAGCTGAAGGATGTGTGGGGCTTTATGGCCTTCATCTGCGTCTTCTGGGTGGTGATTGTCTGCGCCGGTCTGTACTTTATCCCCATGTTCCTCTGAGCCCAACGGCGTTTCCCTGATTCCTTGATCCAATACATGACAAAAAGGGGGGACCGGAAGGTCCCCCCTTTTCGGTCCATAGAAAGGAGCCCAACCATGTGTGAACCCATTACCGCCACTATCACCCGTGTCATCACCAAGGGCTATGCGGAGTGCGCCCTGTGGGAAAACGGCGCGCCGGGGAAGCGGCACTGTATCATTGAAGACTCCTTCGGCAGCCGCCGCGGGGCCGTGGTGGAGCTTGCCTCTGCCTCCCCCCGGGAGGAGCCCCTGGCCCGCCTGGCCTATTTGGCGGTCCCCGTCTTCTTCGCCATGGGCTGCCTGCTCGGCGGGGCCGGCAGTATTGCCGACCGGTTGACTTCCGGGGGTGTGCTGGCGCTCCTCACCTTCGTTATGGCCTGGCTCATGAACCGCCGGGCCCGGATGCGCCGGATCATGGAATACCGGGTGACCCGTGTCCTTGCGCCGGCTTCGGACATGCGGTAGCCCCGGGGCGCTTCTCATTCCCGGACATGGCGGTCTGATTCTTGTCATATATATGACCGAGAATCAAAAGGAGGAATGCCCGCCATGAAGATGTTTCTGTTCAAACGAAAGATACTGACGGCCGCGGTCTGTCTGCTGCTGGCCGCCGGCATGTTCTATGTGGTCAATCACCCCGCCATTGTCGGAGCCGCCGCCGCCGCCCGCCAGCTTCCCATCTACTGCGTCCAGCGGGACCAGAAGGTCCTCTCCATCTCTTTTGACGCCGCCTGGGGGAATGAGGACACCCAGATGCTCATCGACATCCTGGGCAAGTATAAGATTAAAGCCACCTTTTTTGTGGTGGGGGAGTGGGTGGACAAATATCCAGAATCCGTCAAGGCCCTCCACGACGCCGGACATGAGGTCATGAACCACTCCAATACCCACGCCCATATGTCGCAGCTCTCCAAGGATGAGATCATTGCCGACGTGGAGGCGTGCAACGACAAGATTGAGGCAGTCACCGGTGTGCGCCCCACCTTGATCCGCCCGCCCTATGGGGAATATGACGACAACGTTATTACCGCCATCCGTTCCATCGGCATGGAGCCCATCCAGTGGGACGTGGACAGCCTGGACTGGAAGGATCTGTCCGCCCCCGAGATCACGAAACGGGTGACCGGGAAGGTCCAGCCCGGCTCCATCGTTCTTTTCCACAACGCCGCCCTCCACACACCCGAGGCCCTGCCCGGCATCATCGAAACTCTGCTGCAGGATGGCTACACCTTCGTCCCCATCTCAGAGATCATCCTTCCGCAGCCCTACACCATTGACCACACCGGGCGGCAACTGCCCGCATAAGACCAAACCCTCGACCTAAACCCCCTTTCCCGATAAGAAAGGAGCGCCTCTCCGCGGAGAGGCGCTCCTTTCTTATCGAATTGGGCCCTGTGTTATGCGTTTTGCTCAACAAACCGCATCAGGATGGCGGCCACCTCGGCGCGGGTGGCGGTGCCCTGGGGGTCCAGCAGGCTCCCCGGTTTGCCGGAGATCAGGCCGCCAGACACCGCCCAGGCCATGGCATCGGCCGCCCAGGCAGAGACCTGCCCGCTGTCGCCATAGGCAGCCGTTCCGCCGCCGGAGGCGGGGCTGCCCGCATAGCGGTAGAGGATGGTGGCAAGCTGCTCCCGGGTGACGCTGCCCTCGGGGTTGCTCCCATCGGAAACACCCCGCTCCACAGCCCAGCTCAGCGCATCGGAATACCAGGCCGCGCCGGTGCCGGAGTCCTTGCCGCCGTCCATACGGTACAGCACGGTCAACAGCATGGCCCGGCTCATGGTCCCGTCCGGATCAAAGGCGGTCTCGGAGGTCCCTTTCATCAGCCCCTGTCTTGCTACATAGGCAATGCTCTCCGCCGCCCAGTGGCCCTCCACATCGGCAAAGGTGGGGGCCGTGGCCTCCGGTGCGGCAGGCTCATCTGGCACGACGGGCTGTGCGGGCTCGGCGGGCACTTCCGGCGTGGCAGCGCTGCCCCCTGCGGAACCGGGGCCGCTGCCGGAGGAGCCCGAATCATTGCTGGAAGCGTGACGGGTACGGACCCGGACGCTGCACTGGGCCGTAAAACCGCCGTCGGCGCTGGTCACGGTGATGACGGCGGTGCCCTCCGCCACAGCCCGAACCAGTCCGTCCTCCACGGTCGCCACGCCCTCGTCGCTGGAGCTCCAGGTGACGGTCTGCTTCGCGCCCTCCGGCAGGACGGAGGCGGTCAGGACGGCGGTGCGGGGACTGGCGTTGTGATACAGGCGCAGGCTGGTCTGGTCCAGGGTGATGCCGGTGGCGCCGGGGGCCGCGTAGGCGGCCACCGCGACGGGAATGCTCTGGCTGGCCAGGACCGTGCCGGAGCCGGCCACCCGCACCAGGTAGACGCCGGGCGCCACCTCCACCGTATCAGCGTCCCCATCCACGGCAGTCCATTCCGCATCGTCCTGGGCCCTATACTCCATGGAGCTGTCCACGCCGGTGAGGGCGCCCGAGGCGGCGGCGGTCTGTCCGATACGTCCCACGCCTGTGGGGGCCTCCGCCCGGGCCAGGGAGATGAACTGCTCGTCCGAATCGCTGCTCTCCCCCTCCACGCCGGGGACATAAATCCGGATGCCCTGTTCGACGGTCACGTCCTCTTCGCACAGTTGGACCTCGTCGCCCCCGGCGTCATTCCAGGTCGCGCCGCCGTCCAGGGAGTAGGCCTGTCCGGCAGCCAAATTGGAGAGGGTCATGGAGGAGGCGTCAAACTCCGCCTCTGGGGTCTCATTTCGCTCAGGGGCCTCAAAGTCCAGAATAGATACCGCCACAGCCACGCTGGGCGCCTGGGTATCGGTCCCGGCGTACCGGACCCGATAGTTTCCAGGGGCCAGACCCTCTGCGGTCTCCCCCTCCGCGCCGGTCCATTCGTCGGCATCGGCGGCCTTGTACTCCATGGAGGCGTCCAGTCCTGTGAGGGCTCCGGCGCCGCCCTCCTCGTCGGCGTCGATGCCGCGCACCCCTTCCGGCGCGGCCTGGAGGGCCTTGCCGATCTCGGCGGTGTCGGCGGTAAAGCTGCCTTCGTAGCCCCTCACGCCGGTGACGGTCAGGGTGAGAATGCTGCCGATGTCCGCAGCGGTCAGAGTATAGCCCTCTTCCGCCCCTACCGGCTCCTCTCCGCCGTCGCGGGTCCACTGGTACGTCAGCTTGGCGTCGGCAGGCAGCAGTCCGGTGGTGACGGCGGTCAGGGTCTCACCATACCGGCCCTCCCCCAGGATGGCCACGCTGCCGGTCAGCTCCACCGGCTCGTAAGCCGTGGCGGTAATTACCCCCGTCTTTGGCTCCAGAACGGCGGTCCCGCCGCCCAGGGTCAGGGTGATGGTATAGGTGAAGCTCCCGTCGGTCCCGGCGTAGTTCTCCACCCCGCCGGCCGATGCCTCCACGAAGTCCGCGATCTCCACCTGGACCTCCGCGCCGGTGACCCCGAAGCCGGGCAGGGTCCGGACGGCGTTCCTCAGGGCCTGAGCGGCCGCTTCGGCGTCGGCAGCCTCGGCCTGGGGCAGAGTGCCCAGGCTCTCCGTACCTTCCACAATGGACTGGGCGGCCGCCAGCATGGCGGCGTCGTCCCCGCGCTTCAGGACGGTGAACTGGTCCACCAGAACGCTCTCGCCGTCTTTCAGGGCGTAGGCCTCGAAGTTCAGGACGCCATCGCGCAGCTTGAGCACGGAGAACACCGGGTTATTCTCGTCGTAGACCACGTCCTGCCAGGGGCGGCCGTTGCTGTCGGCGTCGTAGTACTTGGAGCCGGAAGAGCAGCCGCCCACCACATAGGCGATACCGGAGCCGGGGGCCTTTTCACCTCCGTACATCTCGGTGCGGTTATAGATGTGGTCGTGGCCCGAGAGGACCAGGCTGACCCCCATCTCCTCAAAGTCGGCGTGCAGGGCCCGGACGTCGGCCTCGTCGTAGCTCATGGGGTAGGCCGAGCGGTGCATCAGCACCACCTTATACCCCGCGTCGGAGCCGTCAAAGACCTCCCGCATGCGGGCAAGCTGTTCGGCAAAGCCGGGGTCATAGGTGTAGGTGGCCTCGGTATCCAGGTTATAGAAGAGGATGTCGCCCACCCGGAACCAGTAGTTGCGGGGGGTATCGTAGGTGCCGTTGTCCGGGCCGTAGAAGTACGAGGTAAAGGCCTGGGCATCGCTGCTGGAGTCGTGGTTGCCGATGGTGGGGGCCCAGATGCGGCTGGAGAGGTAGCTGCCGAAGCCGCTGTAGGCGTTGGTCCAGTCGCTGTAGGCCTGTCCGTCGTCGGATACGTCCCCGGCCTGGAGGTTCAGGTCAATGTCGGGATACCGGCCCTCCAGGGCTTTGATGGCTTCGGGGAACTGATTATACGCCCCCTGGATGTCGCCGTAAAAGGCCAGGGTCAGGTCCCCTTCGGCGGGGGCGGTGGTGAAGGACTGGATGGGGCTGTAGTGCCCCTCGCAGCCCACCTGATAGTAGTAGGTGGTGTCGCTCTTCAGCCCGGTGGCTCGGACGCCCCAGGACTGGTAGTTGCGCACAAAGCCGTTCATTTTGGTGTCGATGGTGCGCCCGGCGGCGGACAGGGTCCGGGTGTCGTCTCCGGTCAGGTCGGCGGTGGTCCCGAGGATCAGCTCACCCGCGTCCACGCTCAGGCTGGTCTCCCAGCTCACACCCACGGCGGTGGCCGGGTCCTCGCCGGTGGTAATGGTCACCTTTGCGGGATCGGCGGTGCCCAGGCTGTCATAGACGGTGATCTTCTGGGTGTTGCTGAGGGCGCCGGCGGCGTCCTCCACCCACACCTGAAACTCCGTGCCCGCGGGATAAGCGCCGAAAAAGTCGGTGGACACCGTGCCGTCGCCGCCGGTCACCGCGTCAAAATCCACGGCCTCACCGTTCTGGGTCACATGGAAGCCCAGACCGGGCACGGGCTCGCCGGCGCTGTCGGCCAGCTTGAGGACGGTCTCGCCGCCCACGGTGGAGCCGGTCCAGGAGAGGGTGTACTTCAGGGCCACCTCCCGGTCGTAGCCGTCCAGCACCAGGTCGGCGCCGTCGATCTCGCCCGTTTGACGGACCACCGCCTTGTTGACCTTGATGCCGGTCTGGCCGCCGGCTGTCCGGCCGACCTGGAAGGTCAGGTCCACCAGGGGCCGGCCGGCATCCTTCTGGAGGGCGGCCATGCCGGTGAGGGTGTATTTGACCGAACCGCTCTCCCCATCCACCTCGCTGACCGAGGCGGTCAGCCGGTCGTCGTAGCCGGCATCCAGCAGGGTCACATACTTGGGATCGAAGCTCAGCTCAAACTGGAACTCCTCGAAGTTCTTGTAGTCCGTGGCGTTGACGATGTAGTGGAAGGTGCTGCCCGCAGCAGCCTTCTCGTCGGCGGGACAGGTCTCCTCTAGATTGACGGCGTAGCCTGCCACGGTGAAGGACCACTCCTGGAAGAATTTGTTTCCCGCATTGTCCTCCACCCGGTACTTGATCCTGTTGAGGCCGGGTCGCAGGGCGGTGAGGGCGCCGGGATGGAAGGTGATCTTCACCGAGCCGTCGGCCGCCACCTCCTGCTGGATGGCGGCGTGATCCATAACCTTACCGTTGATCCACAGCTTGGTCCGCCCGGTATGGATACCGGTGTAGGGCTGACCCTCCGTCTGGGGGTCCCGGACCGTGAGGGAGATGTCCGGCTCATTGGCCACGTCCACCGCGCCGTCGGCGGGGGTCACGCCGGTACCTGGGACCAGCTCAGGGGCCAGCGTGTCGTCATTTTTGAAGTCATAGACCGCCCGCAGGCCGTCCACATAGATGGTGCCCTTCTTGCCGTTGGCGATATTGGGGGTACCCAGCACCCGTACACCCCACACCAGCCGGTAGGGGAAGTGTGCCGTGGTCGGAATGGCGTTTTCCACATACTTCCAGCCCACCCAGTCCACATACACGTCGCCGGCATAGGCAGAGGGGGCCAGTTGGATGCGCACCCAGGCGCCGTTGCCGTCGCCGTAGATCCAGCAGCCGATGGCCTTGGGCTGACCCTCCAGGTACAGCTCCCCAACGGGGCCGGTCTCGCAGGTGACGGTGCCGGTGAGGGGCTTGGTGGCAAAGTCGTAGTCCACCCGCAGGGAACCGTCGCCGCTTTTGACGTACCGCTCGTCGTAATTGATGGACATCCTGGCGTCGCCGCCCCGGTCCCCCAGGCCGCCGTCGGCGCCGTTGAAGTAGCGCCACTTCCAGCCCGCGTCGCCGAAGTCCTCTTCAAAGTCATTGAGGAGCACCGGCAGCTTGCCGATCTCCACCGGCAGGGTGAGGGTGTAGTCCTTGTAGGAGATCTTCAGTTCGCCGGTACCCTGGGTGTCGGCGGCGGTAAAGGTGCCGTCGGCGGCCATGGAGCCCAGTGAGGGGTCGGAGAGCTGGAAGGTCAGAGCTTCGCTGGTGAGCACCACCGGGCTGCCGTTGTACTCGGCGGTAAAGCGCATCTGGGTGGTGGCGCCGGGGGCCACCGACAGGATGGAGCGGTCGGCGGTGAGCTTGGTGATGGAGTCCACCACCCGGACGGAGATCGCACCGCTGGCGGAGCCGTCCTGGGTGGAGACGGTGATCCTGCCCTCATGGGTGCCGGTCGCCGCCGTCAGCACGCCAGCTTTGGAGACGGAGCCGATGCCGCCCTCGGCGGTGTATTTCAGGCCGGTGCTCCCCAGGTCCTGATAGTGGTAATTGCCGTCGGTGGCCCCCACCCTCAGGCCCAGCTTGCCGTTTTCCAGCACCATGACCTTGTTGCCGTACCCTTCGTCGATATCAGGGTAGACGTGGAGGAGCTCCCTGCTCTCGTCCGGCTGGCTGGTGGCCACGAAGAGCAGGGCGTTGCAGTTGGCCCGCTCGCTGCCGTCAGAGGGGCGGTTGAGGATGGTGGAGCTCTTGTCGCCGGGCAGCGTGGCCGTGATGGTAGAGCTGCCGCCGCCGTCAAAGTTGAAGATGGTGACGCAGCCCTGGTCCCTCAGGTAGTCCACAATGTTCCGGAAGCTGATGCCCAGCGCCCAGCCCGCCTGACGGCCGTCACACTGGAACAACACCACGCTTCCGTCGGCTTTGACGCCCAGCACGGTGCGGGGATTGGCAGCCAGAGCGTAGATGTCGGCGTCTCCCGAGTAGGCGCCCTCGTTGACCACACCGTTCAGCATCAGCACATGGAAAATGCCCAGCGCCTGAGCCGCCTGGCTCCAGTCCACGTCGCTGTTGTTGTTCTGCACGTCCACCGTTACCCTCTGGCCGACCGTCAGGGCGCTTAGTGCGGCGTAGCGGCTGCTGCCGGTGTTGGCGCTGAGGACGATCTGCCCCTTCCCGATGGGGGTGGTGTTCTTGTCCACGTTGGCCTCCACCTGATTGACGCTGGCCACCGAGGCGGTGATCTGCCCGCCGATGACCAGGCCCTGATAGCCTGGGGTGGTGACGTTGAGCACCACCTCCACGCCGGGCTGGGTGGAGCTGGTGGTCTTGGCAAACTGCTCGGTGAGCAGGTATACGTTCTCGGTATCCAGCTTGCGCTCTTTGTTCACATGGAACACCGTGATGGGGGAGCCGCCCTCCGGCGTGGCGGTGATGTTCAGGCTGGTGTGGCCGTAGATGACCGTACCGTCGGCCTTGAAGCCCACGGCCTCGGCGCTGTTGTTGTACGACGTGGAAATAAGGACGCCGTTTTTGATCATCAGGCCGTTGGAGACGCCGTTGCTGGTATCATAGGCGTCGCCGTTGATGGCAAAGACCACCTTGGAGCCATCGGCCTCCACCTGGGCCACCATGTCGGACATGATGTCCCCGCCCATGACGTAGGGGCCGTAGTTGAGGACCGGCCGGATCTGCGTGGTCTGGGGATCGTACGTAACGGTGTAGCTTTTTTGCAGCCCATGTTCGTTTTCACTGGCCACATGGTCCAGGGTGACGCCGTTGTAAATGTCCCGGCTCCACTCCATGGATACCGTGCCCAACCCCGGGGTCTGGGTGTCCTGTGTGCTCTGCGCGCCCGCCGCAGACGCGCCGGGGACCTGTCCCAGCAGCAGGGCGCAGGTCAGTGCGCCCGATAACAGGCGCCGTCCAATGACGTTCAAAATCTCTACCTCCTTGAGAAAACTGTCGTTTAGTATAGAGTTTTTTCCCGCGCCCATCCACCACGCCACTGTAGGGATTGCGTAAAGTCTCGTTTACAAAGCCGAGACCTTATGCGCCGCTGTCTTGCCCACGTCTCTGAGGACGGCTCCGAGCAGTCCGTGGAAGCCCACCTGGAGGGAACGGCCGCTCTGGTCGCCGGCTTTGCCGCGCCCTTCGGCGCCGGGGCGCAGGGCCGTTTCGTGGGGCTGGCCCACGACATTGGAAAATATTCCGACGCCTTTCAGCGCCACCTGCTGGAGAATGGCAGAAAGGTGGATCATGCCACCGCCGGTGCGGTGGAATGCGCCCGCCTGGGGGCGGAGTGGGCCGCCTTCTGCGTGGCCGGTCATCACGGCGGCCTGCCGGACGGGGGCTCAATCCTGGATGATGCCGGCTGCTCCACCCTGATGGGCCGCCTGAAAAGGGGCCTGTCCGGCGGCATTCCCGACTACTCCGCCTGGCCCGGGGGCCTGCCGCCTTCCACGCCGCCGGCCCTTTGGGGCCGGGACCCGTTGACCGACTCTTTTTTCGTCCGGATGCTCTACTCCTGCCTGGTGGACGGCGATTACCTGGATACGGAGGCGTTCCTGCGCGCCGCGCCGCCGCCCCGGGGCGGGCACGACCCCCTGCCCGTGCTGCTGGAGCTCCTGGAAGGGCATATCTCCGGTTGGTGGCCGCCCAAAACTGACCTGAACCGCCGCCGATGCCAAATCCTGCGCGCCTGCCTGGACGGCGGAGACCGCCCCCGGGGCCTGTACACTCTCACGGTGCCCACCGGAGGCGGTAAGACCGTGGCCTCCCTGGCCTTCGCCCTCCGCCACGCCATCGCCAACGGGCTGGACCGGGTGATCTACATCATTCCCTATACCTCCATTATCGAACAGAACGCGGCCGTCTTTCGGGACATTCTGGGGGAGGGCAACGTAGTGGAACACCATTCCGGCGTAAATTGGGACCCGGAGGACGAGACCGCCCCTGCCCGGTACCGGCAGACCCTGGCGGCGGAGAATTTCGACGCGCCGGTGGTGGTGACCACGGCGGTACAGTTCTTCGAGTCCCTGTACGCCAGCCGCCCCTCCCAATGCCGCAAGCTCCACAATTGTTCCAATAGCGTGCTCATCTTTGACGAGGCGCAGATGCTCCCCCTGGAACACCTGCGGCCCTGCGTGGCGGCCATCGCTCAGCTCGTGTCTCACTTCCGCTCCACGGCGGTGCTGTGTACCGCCACCCAGCCCGCCCTGGAGGCGCAGTTCCGGGCGTTTGCCCCCGCCCTGCCCATACAGGAGCTCTGCCCCGGCACCTCCGATCTCTACGAGCACTTCCGCCGCGTGACCTTTGCCCGTGCAGGGCGGCTGAGCCGGGAGGCGCTGGCGGAGCGGCTGGCCGCCCAGCCCCAGGCGCTGTGCATCGTCAACAGCCGCAAGAGCGCCGGGGCACTCTACCGGCTCCTGCCGCCGGAGCACCGCTTCCACCTGTCCACGCTCATGTTCCCCGTCCATCGCCGGGCCGTACTGGACCAGGTCCGCCGCCGCTTAAAAAACGGCCTGCCCTGCCGGGTGGTCTCCACCAGTCTGATCGAAGCCGGGGTGGACGTGGACTTTCCGGCGGTCTGGCGGGAGGAGGCGGGGCTGGATTCCATCCTGCAGGCCGCCGGCCGGTGCAACCGGGAGGGCCGCCGCCCGCCGCAGGAGAGCACCGTCACCGTCTTTCAGGGGGAGGACGCCCCGCCGCCCCTCTTCCGCCGCAGCATCGGCGCCACCCGGGAGGCCCTGTCCGACGGGGCCGACCCCGCCCGGCCGGAGACGGTCCGCCGCTACTTTTTGTCCCTGCTGGACCTGTCCGGCCCTGCCCTGGACCGGTATGGGGTCCTGGACGCCCATTTTGACCTGGTGCCCCAGCAGGCCGCCCCCGGCGACAACCCCGGCAAGTTCCAGGACATCGTGAAGCGCCGCCTCAGCCGGGGTCAGCACTACCACCAGCCCTGCTTCGGCGTGCGGGAGTTCCCCGCCCAGTTCGCGCCCTGCCAGGATGTTCCGCCCTGCCCCGAGGAACTGTTGGGAGAGCGCGACCTGGGCTGGATGCTGCTGGACATGGACTACTCCGACCCCCAGGACATCCGCCCCATGTTCTTCCGAGCCGTCCTGCAAGACGGCGTGCTGGTTGTCCCTCCCCTGGGCGGCGAGGGGGTGGTCCGATGATCCTGCAGGCGCTGGTAAAGCTCTATGAGGACCTGGCGGCTCAGGGCAAAATTGCCCGGCCGGGCTGGAGCCCCGTCCAGGTGAGCTGGGCCCTGTGCCTGGACGCCGGCGGCCGTCTGATCCAGGTCATTCCCCTTCTGGAGAGGCAGAAAAACGGGGGGAGCACCGCACAGAGCATGGAGCTTCCCACTCCGGTGGCACGGTCGGTCAACATTGATTCAAATTTCCTGTGGGACCATTCCGGTTATCTGCTCGGCATCGACGCCAAGGGAAAGCCAGAGCGCAGCCGGCAGTGCTTTGACGCCTGCCGCAGGCTGCATGAGCAGATCCTGGACGGCGTGGACTCTCCCATATCAAGGGCTATCCTCGCCTATTTTTCACAGTGGCAGCCGGCGCGGGCGGCAGAGCACCCCGCTCTGTCCGACTGTCTGGAGGAGGTGCGAAAGGGCGCCAATCTGGTCTTCCGTGTGGAGGGCCGTTTCGCCCAGGAGGACGCCGCCATCCGCGCAGCCTGGCAGAACCACTATGACAGCGGTGGCGACGGCCCCGACATGCAGTGTCTCGTCACCGGACAGATGGGGCCTGTCGCCAGGCTCCATCCCGCCGTCAAGGGGGTGCGGGGCGCCCAGTCCAGCGGCGCGTCCCTGGTGTCGTTCAACGCCCCCGCCTTCTGCTCCTACGGCAGGGAGCAGAGCCTGAACGCCCCCACCGGCAAGTACGCCGCCTTCGCCTACTCCGCCGCTCTGAACCACCTGCTTTCCGACCGGGCGCATGTGCAGCGCCTCGGGGACACCACGGTGGTCTTCTGGGCGGCGGGGGCCGATCCGGCCTACCAAGCCTTCTCCGCCGCCGCCCTCTTCGGCGGCCCGCCCCCCGCCGGGCTGGAGGAAGCCACGCTGCGGGCCGCTCTGAAAAAACTATCCCGCATGGAGCGCTGCGCCGAGGTGCCCCTGGACCCCGCCCGCCCCTTCTATATTCTGGGTCTGTCCCCCAACGCCGCCCGCCTGTCGGTGCGGTTCTTCCTGCGCGACTGCTTCGGCGGCTTTCTGTCCCATGTCAACGCCCACCATGCCCGCATGGAGATCGTCCGTCCTGCCAACGACCCCTACGAGACCATCTCGCTGTGGGCTCTTCTCCAGGAGACCGTTCCTCAAACCGTCAGGGACAAGTCCCCTTCTCCCGTCCTGGCCGGCGCGACCGCCCGGGCCATTCTGTCCAACACCGACTATCCCGCGGCGCTGCTCAACGGCGTGATGCTCCGTATCCGCGCCGACCGCAAAATCACCCGTGGACGGGCCGCCATTCTGAAAGCCTATTACCTGAAAAATCCGCACACTGAGTGTCCGAAGGAGGTATTGACCGTGAGCCTGAACGAAACCAGCTCCATTGTCCCCTATAACCTGGGCCGTCTGTTCTCCGTGCTGGAGGCCATCCAGCAGGCGGCCAACCCCGGCATCAACACCACCATCAAGGACAAGTATTTTAACTCCGCATCGGCCACCCCCGCCACCATTTTTCCCATCCTCAACAACCTGGCCCAAAAGCATTTAAAAAAGCTGGATACCGGCCTGCGCATCCATTATGACCGTCAGCTCGGCCAGATCAAGGAGCTGCTGGGCGAGACGCTGCCCGGACGGCTGTCCCTTCCGGAGCAGGCGTCCTTCGACCTGGGCTACTATCACCAGACACAAAAGCGATACAGTAAATAAGGAGGAAAATTGAGATGAGCGCCATTCAAAACCGCTATGAATTCGTCATCCTTTTCGACGTGGAGAACGGCAACCCCAATGGCGATCCCGACGCCGGCAACATGCCCCGCATCGACCCCGAAACCGGCCTGGGCCTGGTCACCGCCGTGTGCCTCAAGCGGAAAATCCGCAACTATGTGGAGACTGTAAAGGACAATGCCCCCGGCTACCGCATCTACATCAAGGACGGCGTACCCCTCAACCGCAGCGATGGGGAGGCCTATACCGCATATCAGGTGGATGAAAAGACCATTAAGAACGCCAAAAAGAAGGACCCGGACCTGGACCGCAAGCTTCGGGACTGGATGTGCGAAAACTTTTACGACATCCGTACCTTTGGGGCGGTGATGACCACCTTTGTCAAGGCCGCGCTCAACTGTGGTCAGGTCCGGGGTCCTGTTCAGCTCGGGTTTGCCCGCAGTGTAGAGCCCGTGGTGCCCCAGGAGATCACCATTACCCGGGTGGCCATCGCCACCGAGGCCGACGCGGAGGAGAAGAGCACCGAGATGGGCCGCAAGTACATCATCCCCTACGGCCTTTACCGGGCCGAGGGCTATGTCTCCGCCAATCTGGCCCGGAAAACCACCGGCTTCAGCCAGGAGGATCTGGATCTGCTGTGGCAGGCCATTTTGAACCTGTTTGAGCATGATCACTCCGCCGCCCGGGGCAAGATGGCCGTCCGGGAACTCATCGTCTTCCGGCACGACTCCGAGCTGGGCAACGCCCCCGCCTATAAGCTCTTCGACGCCGTCCAGGTAACCCGGGCCGCCTCCAGCGCCCCCGGCCCCGCCCGCTCCTTTGCCGACTACCAGATCACCGTGGAGGAAGGCGCCATTCCCGCCGGCGTCACCTGCACCCGGATGGGGTGACCGACTATCCCGAGGAGCAGTGGCTCCTCCTCTCCGGCCTACAGCACTTCCGGTTCTGCCGCCGCCAGTGGGCCCTGATCCACATCGAGCAGCAGTGGGCGGAAAACGAGCGCACGGTGGACGGCACGCTGATGCACCAGCGCGCCCACGACCGGGACCGGAAGGAGGTCCGGGGCGGTGCTGTCATCACCCGTGGCATGTCCGTCTTTTCCGCCCGTCTGGGCATTTCCGGAGCCTGTGATGTGGTGGAGTTCCATCCGGACCCGGAGGGCGTCCCCCTTTCGGGTCGGGCCGGCCGGTGGCGGCCCTTCCCGGTGGAGTACAAGCGGGGAGCTCCCAAGCCCCACGATGCGGATGAACTGCAGCTCTGCGCCCAGGCCATGTGCCTGGAGGAAATGCTCTGCACCGCCGTTCCCGACGGCGCGCTCTATTACGGCGAGACCCGCCGCCGGGTGCCGGTCTCCTTTTCCGAGCCGCTCCGGGCCGAGGTGCGCGCCTGCCTCACCGAAATGCACGATCTGTTCCGCCGGGGGCACACGCCGAAGGTCAAGCCCGCCCGGGCCTGCAGCGCCTGCTCCCTAAAGGATTTGTGCTTGCCAAGGCTTCTGTCCGCCCGGTCGGTGTCCGACTATCTGCGCGAGAGCCTGGAGGTGCGCCCATGAAACATCTGCTCAACACCCTGTTTGTCACCAGCCAGGACGCCTACCTGGCGCTGGAGGGAGAGACCGTGGTGGTCTACCGGGAAAAGCAGGCCGCCGGACGCTTTCCCCTCCATACCCTCAGCGGCATTCTCTCCTTCTCCTACGCCGGCGCCTCCCCCGCCCTGATGGGTGCCTGTGCCCAGCGTGGGGTCAACCTGGCATTCTGCACCCCCAGGGGCCGCTTTCTGGCCCGGGCCGTGGGCCCCAGCCACGGCAGCGTCCTGCTGCGCCGGACCCAGTACCGCTTTGCAGACGACCCCGCGCAAAGCGGGCAGGTAGCCCGGAATTTCCTCTTCGGCATGGTCTATAACGCCCGCTGGAGCATCGAGCGCACCCTCCGGGATCACGCTCTGCGGGTGGACGCGCCCCGGCTGAAGGAGGCCTCCCTCCAGCTCCGGGAAACCCTCCCCCGCCTGGCGGCTGAGACCGATCCGGGCTCTCTGCGGGGTCTGGAGGGCGCGGCTGCCGCCCTCTATTTCGGCGTTCTGGACGATATGATCCTGAACGGGAAAGATGCCTTCTTCTTCCACGGACGCAGCCGCCGTCCACCTCTGGACCCATTCAATGCTCTGCTCTCCTTCGCCTATTCCCTGCTGGCCAATGACTGCGCCGCCGCCCTGGAGGCGGCGGGTCTGGACTCCTATGTGGGGTTTCTCCACCGGGACCGGCCTGGTCGGGTCTCACTGGCGCTGGATCTGATGGAGGAGCTACGTCCCTGCATGGCGGATCGTTTTGTCCTGACGCTCTTCAACAATCGAATGATCGCCTCCACTGATTTTGAATTTCTGGAGAGCGGCGCTGTATTCATACGCGACGAGGCCCGCCGGGCCTTTTTGCAGGCGTGGCAGGCCAAGAAACAGGAGTCCATCACCCATCCCTATCTAAAGGAAAAGCTGCCTTGGGGCCTGGTGCCCTACATTCAGGCACTGCTGCTGGCCCGCTACTTGCGGGGGGATCTGGACGGCTATCCGCCGTTTCTGTGGAAGTGAGGCGGTCCTTTTGCTGGTAGTCATCACCTATGACGTCAACACCGGGGATGCCGCCGGGCGCAGGCGGCTGCGGCAGATCGCCAGGCAGTGCGTCAACTACGGCCAAAGGGTGCAAAACTCGGTCTTTGAATGCCTCCTGGATGGGGCCCAGTGCCGGCTGCTACAGGCCAAGCTGCTGGCACTTATGGACTCTGAAAAGGGCAGTCTGCGCTTTTATTATCTGGGCAACAAGTATCAAACCAGGATCGAGCACTTCGGCGCCAAGCAGAGCTACGAACCCGAAGGCGTCCTGATGATCTGATCCGGTGCGAGGGGCCGGTGGGTTGAAAAAAACGGCATAGTTCGCACCAGACCGGTGCCATTTCTCGTGTCATCCAATCCTATTTGCATGGGTTCTTATGGAGTTTGACCCTCGGTATTTTTCTTCTTTTAGGAAATTTATAAAAAATTTTAAGAAGTTTTTATGCAGTTTTGCTGTCGCACCCCTCGCGGGGTGCGTGGATTGAAATTGCCAGTTCTGCGTATATGTCCTTGAGCGGTCCCCGTCGCACCCCTCGCGGGGTGCGTGGATTGAAATCAGGCTAATGCGATTTCGGGCTTGAGCATGTCAGAGTCGCACCCCTCGCGGGGTGCGTGGATTGAAATGATCATGTCTGCAAGCAAATTACGCCGCGGGCCGTCGCACCCCTCGCGGGGTGCGTGGATTGAAATTCCCGCAATCTCGGTGACACCATCCAAGTCCGCAAGTCGCACCCCTCGCGGGGTGCGTGGACTGAAATAGATGCAGAATTTTCGAAAGCGTGGGAGTAATTGTCGCACCCCTCGCGGGGTGCGTGGATTGAAATCGCCTTGAGGTGCCCCACCGGGCGACCCGTGGTCGTCGCACCCCTCGCGGGGTGCGTGGATTGAAATCAAAGGATTCAAAGGAACGGCAGCCCTGTCCGCTGTCGCACCCCTCGCGGGGTGCGTGGATTGAAATACTCTCCAATTCCGTTATTATCAGGCCAGCCAGGTCGCACCCCTCGCGGGGTGGGTGGATTGAAATGCTCAGTGTGAAGAAGGCAGGGAAACCTTCGGAGTCGCACCCCTCGCGGGGTGCGTGGATTGAAATTCAATGACTGCGGCAGGCGGTGCGGGGATGAGGTGTCGCACCCCTCGCGGGGTGCGTGGGTTGAAATCGGGGCGAGCTGGCGGCGAGCCGGAAGAAGAAGGTCGCACCCCTCGCGGGGTGCGTGG